>JALWRY010000349.1 GCA_027080445.1 Thiohalobacter sp.
TTTTGGCTTGACAGCAAGCATAACGCCCAACTACTCCAATCCACTTGTTGTCGATGAGATCAGTGTCTCGATGATGGATCAGGGAGCCTTTATTAAAGAAACCAAAAGCTTCAAAGCAGCGCTGGCTAAAAAAGCAAAAGCTGATAAGCAGGCTGAGCTGGATGCGGCGCGCAAGAATTCCCCTGATGTCGACCTGTAGGGGTACCATGAAAACGTTCTTGTTGATGAGTTTATTGGTGTTCTCCATAACATCCTTTGCACAAACAGAACAAAAACGTGTATTGCGTGATCCGAACGGGGAAACCGTCTTCTGGATGTTTTACCATCTGGCTGAAATTCAACCGGATCTGGCGCCGATAATTAAGCAAAGAATGTTAGGGGAATCTGGTGTTAATGAATTCAACCGTACAGAAAAAGAGAAAGTACACGAGGAACGCCTAAAAACCGAATTCGCTGCTGCGGCACACTATACTCATATCGAATTGAATTTAAGGTCGTACGTTAGTGCATATGATGCAGCCTATCATGAGTTTTACTTTAACGGACTTGGTCCTGGCTCATATATCTCATTCGCAGGCTATGGAAAGCAATTCAAGATCAGTCTAATCAATGCAGAGGAAGCTTCCGTATGGTCGGTGCCGCCCGACAAGGCGGAGACGATTGCAGGTCTGATGGGACCCTCTCGCCAGGTGTCTTTGAGACTGTACCTGAAAATCCTTGGCGCTACACCAGACAGCAGTGGTGGTGAAATCGAGGCAAAAATAATGAACTTTAAAATATATGCAATGCAGTACAACCGGTTTTCAGGGAGAAAGGTCGGTGAGATAGTGCTGGTGGAGTAATACCTTATTGCATTGATCCGGAAAGTCGGCTGTGCGTGAATGTGTACTTGCGCATAATACACAGCAGGTTTGACCTCTATTCAGGAGAAAATAATGGGCAAAATTATTGTTCTTTTAGTCGTTTTTGTATTACTTAATGGGTGCAGTGAATCAGGCCCGGAAGGGAAATATACATGCAATGGCATGTTAACTATCAAGCTCGACTTTAGAGGTGACGGGCAGGGCTTCGCAAAGGTCATGGGAACAGAAACGGCATTTGAATATAAACTGGATGGAGAAAAACTTATAATGACCGGGAATGGGGAGGCAAACGTACTAACCATCAAGGACGATACTTTGGTCGGAAATCCCGCTATAGGCACTTGCACGCCTGGTTAAGGCACAAAGCACCCTTGAATCTACGTACCTGACAGCGCCAGGCTCGTGATGAATTTACACACACTTCAACAGCCAATGCCCTGTTTTTATCGTAGATGGCGGGCGTGAAATGCCAGGTGTTCACCGATGAAGCTGGCAATGAAGTGGTAGCTGTGGTCGTAGTCTTCCTGCATCCGTAATGTCACGGGGAAGTCGCGGCGTTCCAGGCAGGCATCGAGCAGCGCCCGGGGGTGCAGTTGTTCGGCGAGGAATTCGTCGCCGGTACCCTGGTCGATGAGTAGGGGGACAGGTTTTGCACCGGCCTTGACCAGTTCGGTTGCATCCCAGGCTTTCCAGTTTTCCCGGTCTTCACCCAGGTAAGCGCTGAAGCAGCCTTCGCCCCAGCCGCAGTCTATGGGATGGCAGATCGGCGCAAAGGCAGAAACCGAGCGGTAGGTGTCAGGGTTCTTCAGCGCACAGATCAATGCCCCGTGTCCGCCCATGGAGTGTCCGGTAATGGATTTCAGGCCGGGGATCAGCGGCAGTTCGGCCTCGGCCAGTGCAGGCAATTCCTGTGTGACATAGTCGTACATCCGGTAGTGGCTGGCCCATGGCGTACGGGTAGCATTGATATAGAACCCGGCGCCCTGGCCCAGGTCGTAGCGATCCGGTTCGTCGGCCACGTCTTCACCGCGCGGGCTGGTGTCGGGCATGATGAGTGCAATACCCAGCTCCGCCGCATAGCGTTGTGCACCGGCCTTCACGCGTACGTTGTCATCGGTGCAGGTCAGCCCGGAGAGAAAATACACCGCCGGGACTTTCTGTGTTGCCGCAGCGGGGGGCAGGTAGACAGAGAAAGTCATCTCGCAATGGCAACTCTCTGAGTCGTGTGTATAGCGGTTCAGCCAGCCGCCGGATTCCCTGATGTGTTCGATTTCAAGCATGCGGAAATCCTCAGAAGACGATGACGGAGCGGATGCTCTCGCCACTGTGCATCAGGTCGAAGGCGCGGTTGATGTCTTCCAGCGGCAGGGTATGCGTGACCATCTTGTCCACCTCGATTTCACCGGCCAGGTAGCGGTCTACGTAGCCAGGCAACTCGCTGCGACCCTTTACCCCACCGAAGGCCGTGCCTTTCCATGTGCGGCCCGTGACCAGCTGGAAGGGCCGGGTGTGGATTTCCTGCCCGGCCCCGGCAACACCGATAATGGTCGAGACGCCCCAGCCCATGTGGCAGCACTCCAGCGCTTCGCGCATCACTTCGACATTGCCGATGCACTCGAACGAATAGTCCACGCCACCATTCGTCATTTCGACAATGGCTTCGGTGACGCTTCCGTCCAGTTCCGCAGGGTTAATGAAGTCTGTAGCGCCCAGTGCCTTCGCCATCTCGAATTTATCCGGGTTCATATCAATGCCAATAATACGTTCGGCTTTGGCCATCACGGCGCCCTGCACGCAGGACAGGCCGATCCCTCCGAGGCCGAACACGGCCACTGTCGAACCCGGCTCGACTTTGGCTGTGTTAAGGACGGCGCCTATACCGGTGGTAATGCCGCAACCCAGCAGGCAGACCTTGTCCAGCGGTGCGGCGGGATTGATTTTCGCCAGTGCGATTTCAGGCACCACGGTGTACTCGGAGAAGGTCGAGCACCCCATGTAGTGATAAATGGGTTTCCCGTCCAGTGAAAAGCGCCGTGTGCCATCGGGCATGTAACCGGTCCACACAGTCGAGGCGATGGACTGGCACAGGTTGGTCTTTGTCGACCGACAGTATTCACAGGTCCCGCACTCGGGAATATACAGGGGGATAACATGATCGCCGGGCTTCAGGTCCTTGACGCCTGGCCCGCACTCCACCACCTCGCAGCCACCTTCATGGCCGAGCACAGCAGGAAAAGCCGCTTCCGGGTCTTCCCCCGAGAGGGTGAAGGCATCCGTATGGCAAACGCCCGAGGCGATCACCTTGAGTAATACCTCGCCTTCCTTCGGGCCTTCAACATCGATCTGTTCTATAGACAGGGGCTGCTTGGGGCCCCAGGCAACTGCCGCTCTGGCCTTCATGTCTTACATTCCTCCGTGCTGAGAAACCGGGGTCAGAACACAGTTTTCCCTAATATTAGACAAAATTGTGTTCTGACCCCGGTTTTACGGTTTTACCGGTTTTATTTTATCGGTTGGGTATACGCTGGATTTTTGCGCCCAGTTGGGACAGTTTTTCCTCGATGCATTCGTAGCCACGGTCGAGGTGGTAGATGCGGTCGATGAGAGTTTCACCGTCTGCGGCAAGCCCGGCAATCACCAGGCAGGCGGAGGCGCGCAGGTCGGTGGCCATGACCGGTGCGCCGGTGAGTTGATCGACGCCGCGCACAATCGCGGTATTGCCCTGTAACTCGATATCGGCGCCCATGCGTTGCAGTTCCTGCACGTGCATGAAGCGGTTCTCGAAGATGGTTTCCTTCACCGTGGCGGTTCCGTCGGCGAGCGCATTGAGCGCCACGAACTGTGCCTGCA
>JALWRY010000350.1 GCA_027080445.1 Thiohalobacter sp.
ACTACCAGAGCGAATCCGTACCCTGGATGAACCAGCCGGCATCCATCGTCATCGATATTCCTCCACTGGCCGGGCTGATCCTGCTGAAACAGTGAAAAGCCACCCGCATTGGCTATACTGTGACGGGTTAGCAGTGTATCGAGGATGTACGCTGACTTCCTGCAGGAGCGGGCTTGCCCGCGAATGACGGCAGAGCAGGATGCTCTCGATAAAACGGATACTGAATTGATCAGAGTCTCCCCTAAAAGCAGCGCGATATACAGGTTTGCCTGGCTGTTACTGATATCGCTGCTTGCCAGGGAAGCATCAGCCGCCGCAGTCGCCGAACCTGAAAAAACCCCGTTATCCTTCGGTGTTTTCCCCTACCTGCCGCCTGCGCAGCTGGAACAACTCTACGCCCCGGTCGCCGCGGACCTGTCACGCGCGATCCATCGTCCCGTCCAGCTCCGCACACGACCCAACTTCCGCAGTTTTGCCAACGAGGTCAGGCGTCAGAGCTATGATTTGATCTTTATCCAGCCGCTCGCCTACGCGCAACTGGCATCAAAACACGGTTACCAGGCACTCGCGCGACCTGGCCGGCCACTCAGGGCGATTATCGTTGTACCGGAAAAGTCTTCCATCACTTCTCTGGCGGACCTGCACGGCAAGGAAATCTCCGCCCCGCCACAACTCGCCGCAGTAAGTATCCTCGGCCTGCAAATGCTGCTCGACAAAGGCCTGCAACCTGGCAACGACATCAGCCTGATACACGGCAAGAGTCACGTGGCCTGCCTGCGCATGACGCTGATCGGCAAGACCAGCGCCTGTATTACCGCGGCCCCGCCACTCTCCATGTTCTCGAAAAAAAGCGGGATTCCGTTCAGGGTCATTGCGCGTGGCAACCCGGTGCCGGCATCCACCTTCGCGGTACACAGGCGCGTTGCACGATCCACACGGGATACCTTGCTCAAACAGATACTCCACTGGGGAAAAACCCCCTCCGGTCAAAAACTCATCCACTCACTGGGCTTCTCGCCCTTCATCCCGAGCCTGGACAGGGACTACAAGGCACTGGATCTTATACTCGATGACACAAAGGCTTTCCGGGAGGCGCCGGTTCAACATGCACCACCGTCAAAATACTAGGACAATCCTGATACATTTGTTGCAGCGCCTGTTCATCGTTGCCGGGCTTTTCGCAAACATCACCTGCGCCGGCGAAAACGCCATGCCTGAACGACTGACCTTTGGCGTGTTCCCTTTCGTGCAAACAACAAGGATAGAACACCTGTTTGCGCCCACCGCATCCCGTTTTGGCGAGGTGCTTGGTATACCGGTTGCGATACGCAGCAGTGCCAGCATGCAGCGGTTTCGGGAACGCATCGAACAACAGCGCTACGACCTGATATTTATCCAGCCGTTTGACTACATTCGTTTTGCGGCCGCGTCAGGTTATATTCCCCTGGCAAGCTGGACCTTCAAGGGAACCCGCGACCATCCGGGAAAACTCAACGCGGTCTTCGTGGTTCGCCAGGACAGTTCGATACAATCGCTCGATGACCTGCAGGGCAAAAAGATTGTTGCGCCGCCCCGGGAGTCAGCGGTGGCTATCCTTGGCGAACTGGAGTTGCGCAAACACTTCCCGAAGCAGCTCATAAAAACAGGCTATAGCCAGGATCACCTGTCCTGCCTGCAACAGGTGGCCTCCCGGCATGCCGATGTGTGCATCTGCGCCGCGCCGCCACTGGCGATATTCCGCAAGAAACACCATATTCCACTGCGTGTCATCCACATGAGCCGCTGGCTGCCCTCATCCCTCTACGCGGTAAACAAACGCATTCCCGAAGCACAGCGCAAGAAACTGCGCAAGGAACTGCTGTCCTGGAAAATCGACCGCGCCAATGACCGGCAATACCTGCTCAATGGCGTATGGAGCAGCCTTTGCCCCGCCAGCGATACCGACTACGATCCGGTACGCCGGTTGTGGGAAGACTATAGCGCCGGCAAATGATCCTGCCTTTCCGATACCGCATTGCAGCCGTTATTCTCCTGCTCGAGGCCGTCATGATGGGCGCCGTACTGTGGGTGACCCTGAACCATGCCGTCGACAGCGCCACCCGTCAGATCGAAACGGCGGAACGCGGCATGCTTGACATCATCAGTAATATTGCACGCGTTTCACTGCTCAATGAAGACTATGATTACATTCAGGGACATATCGAGTCGCTACCGAACAATCCCAGCATACTGAAGGCGATCCTGGCGGATGAACGGGGCACGATCGTCGCCAGCAGTACGCTCACCGACCTGGGCACGACCTTGCCGGTATTGTCCAACTCCCCCGGCAAGCACTGGCATATCATGTCGATACAGAATGCAGCCGGGCAGCTCGGCACACTCGCTGTACTGTTTTCCACTGCCGAGCGCCATGCCATTTACCATGACGCACTCAACCGCGGCATACTTATCGCTGCCGTCGGGATGACAGTGATCGCCATATTCAGTCTCGGCTTCGGCCACCTGCTGACCCGGCGGCTGGATGCCGTGGTGAATGCCGCCAACGAGGTCGCAAAAGGCAATTATACCGTCCGGACCGGACTGAGCCGCGATGATGAAGTCGGCCGGGTCGGCAAAGCTTTCGACACCATGGCCGACGAAATCGCCGCCGAGCGACAGGTCCTCTCCGATAACAACGCCGCCCTGGAACAAAGGGTCAGGGAGCGCACGCACAAACTGGTTGAAGCCAATCAGGAGTACGAGGCTTTCGCCTATGCCGTTTCGCATGACCTGCGTTCACCCTTACGGGCCATCAACGGTTTTTCCGAAATACTGATTGAGGACTATGGTCAGCAGCTCGACGACAACGGACGGGATTACCTGCAACGCATCTGCAAGGGCTCTGTACATATGAGCCAGCTGATTGACGATCTGCTGACATTGTCGCGGGTCAACCGTGCAAAAATCCGTCACCAGCCGGTTGACCTTGGCACCCTGTGCGAAGAGGTCATCAACGAACTGCGCGAACAGGACCCCGAACGTGAGGTCGAGGTGGTCATCGATACCCCGATGATGGCAACAGGCGACCCGTATCTGTTGCGCGCCGCTATGGTCAACCTGCTCGGTAACGCCTGGAAATTCACCGCTAAAACAGAGAAGGCCCGTATCCAGGTTGAACAGCGCGAGGTCAACGGCGTGAAGCTTTACTGCATCATGGATAACGGCGCAGGTTTTGACCCGGCCTATGCCGACAAGCTGTTCACGCCCTTCCAGCGCCTGCATACAGACAGGGACTTCCCCGGCACCGGTATCGGTCTTTCCACTGTGCAACGCATTATCGTACGACATGACGGTGAAATCCGCGCAAAAGGTAAGGTAGGGAAAGGGGCGGTATTCTCCTTCACACTGGGCGAACCACATCCCGGCGACGATACGCTGGCCAGCTGACAAGCCCCGACGACGGCACGAACTTGCATTTTTTGCCGACTGGACGTACGTTCATTCGCCGGATGACTATGGAGAGGCGTCGAGTGCCGCAGATTCGCGAACCCGCTGTTGCCGGCCTGTTTTACCCCGACGACCCGCTGCTGCTTCAGCAGCAGATCGAGGGGCTGCTTGCACGCGAAGCGCCCGCTTCGATACGGCCCAAGGCGCTGATTGTTCCACATGCGGGCTATATCTACTCCGGCCCTGTCGCGGCCAGCGCCTATTCCCTGTTACC
>JALWRY010000351.1 GCA_027080445.1 Thiohalobacter sp.
GCGCTGAAGCCATCATCGTCGGCCTGTACGGCAATCCGTCCACGCGCCTGCCAGTTTTCCAGTGCCGACAGCTGTTGCCGGTGCGCCTTCCAGTTCTCGCCACCTGCCGGCGCAGGCCGTGGCGCCGGTGACGCACAGGATGACAGCAACAGAATAAGGCCCGGGACACCGAACAGGCGCAACAAAGGCGGGAAAAACAGACTCACGCGTCAGGGAGCAAACCGCCGGATAGTGTCTTCCAGCAGGTGATCGCCCGGATTTTTGGCCCGCGCTTTCTTCCACAGCGCCCGCGCGGCATCATGCTCGCCCATGGCCCATAACACCTCGCCAAGGTGGGCGGCAATTTCTACATCCTGTGTCTTGTCGTAGGCCTTCTGCAGGTACTCGCGCGCTTCCTGCAAGCGGCCCAGGCGGTACATTACCCAGCCCATACTATCGACGACCGCCGCATCATCAGGCGTTTGCGCATAGGCGCGCTCGATCAGTTTCAAGGCTTCAGCATAGCGGTCAGTACGATCCGCCAGAGTATAGCCGAGCGCATTCAGCGCACGGGTATTGTCCGGTTCAATCCTGAGAATGTGGCGAAAATCCGCTTCGGTCTGGTCCAGACGTCCCAGGCGCTCGGCCACAAGCGCCCGCGCGTACAGGACTTCAAGATCGTCCGGGCGTGTTTGCAGGTAGTCGCTATAGAGCTTGAACGCCTCATCGAACCAGTTGATACGCGTCAGGATACCGCCTTCGACCAGGTACAGGCGCTGTGCCTGCGCCGGCTGGGAAAGACGCAACTTGTGCAGGCGCTCGCGCGCGCCCGCCACATTGCCCTCCAGCGCCTCAAGGTTGGCGATGCGCACCTGCGCCTCGAACAGGTGATCACCTTTCAATACCTTGCTGTACCAGTTTATGGC
Organism: Thiohalobacter sp.; assembly: GCA_027080445.1. GTDB lineage: Bacteria > Pseudomonadota > Gammaproteobacteria > DSM-19610 > DSM-19610 > Thiogranum. The sequence continues at coordinate 906 of JALWRY010000351.1, forward strand.
GGTCTTACGCTTGCCCTGGTCCTCGGCTATCGCACCCAGGTAGTAGTAGGCCTGCTGTGCCTGTACACCGAGCTTCAGGAGTTTTTTGAACAGTTTTTTTGCTTCGTTCAGGTGACCGGCTTCCAGTGACAACAACGCCAGTGAATAGATCGTCTGTGCATCGTTCGGCTGACGTTTGAGAAGCTGGTGATACTGCGCCCTGGCAGCGTCATAGTCTTCCAGGTCTACCAACAGGCGCGCATAGGCCTGGCGAAGGGCCGTGTTATCCGGGTTGCGCTGCAGGGCCTCGCTGAGTTGCTGCCTGGCAACCTTGCCATGCCCCTGTTTGAGCGCAATCTGCGCCCGCAGCACCAACGCATCGACACGCCCCGGTTGCGCGGCCAACACCTGTTCGACCTTCTGTGTCGCCAACGCCCAGTCACCCGCGTGTACCGCGAGACGTGCATAGGCAAACTGCGCCTCGATATCGTCCGGGCGCGACGCCACCAGTTGCCCCATAACCTCCAGTGCACGCGACTTGTCCGGCTCGCGCGCCAGCATAACCAGTAATGCCTGGTAGGGACTTGCTGTGCCGGCAGGGTGGTGTTCAAGCAGGTAGTCGAACTGCTTGACGGCTTCCTGCACCTTGCCCGTACGCAAGGCCAGTGCCGCCAGCGCCTGCCTCGCCTCCAGCTTGTCCGGCGCCAGTTCTACCCAGCGCCGTGCGGCCGGTAACGCAAGATCCGGACGTTTGCCGTATATGGCGACATTCAGCGCGCGCTCGGCAACGCGCGGGTCATCGCTGCTACGCGCCGCCTCCAGGTAACGCGTGCCGGAAATATCCAGCTTGCCCCGCTGACCGGCAATTTCGCCCAGTAAAACGTCATAGAGCAGTTGCGGGGTCAGCTTTTCCGGGGGCGCGGAGGCCTCACCGGCCGTTGCAGCCTGCTGTTTCACATCAGGAACCACTGTGGCCGCACCGGCTGGTGGCGTTTTGCCCGCGCCGGACGATTTCAGTAAAGGTGCATGACAGGATGCCAGCCATAGTACGGAGAAAACGGCGAGGCCGGCCCGGCAAAGCGGGTTTTTACATGTAAAACCAATCATTTTTTCAGGGTTTAACCTTATATCGGTAGATTTGTGTCACTATACGGCAAAGCCCCGGGAAGCTACAGTTAAGTGGATCGTGGCAGAGGACGCCAGCCACGGCGCTTGTATTCAACCGGTCTATCCCGCACAATTTTCTGTTTCCATTAGTATTTGTTACACCATGTCACTGATTGCGCTCGGCATCAATCATCGCACTGCACCCGTCGAACTGCGGGAACAGGTCGCCATTACCGGCGACCGGGTCAGTGATGCCCTGCGTGGGCTGACCGCATTACCCTCGGTCAACGAGGCCGCCATCCTGTCGACCTGCAACCGTACCGAATTATATTGCAATCTACTCGAACCCGGTCTCGAAGCCATTACCGAGTGGCTGGCAGGCTATCACGGTATCGATCCGGCCCTGATCCGTCCGCACCTGTATTCCTACCCCGGCGCAAAGGCCGTGCGTCACCTGTTACGGGTGGCCGGCGGACTGGATTCCATGATCATCGGCGAACCCCAGATTCTTGGACAGATGAAGGACGCCTACCAGACAGCCAGTGCTGCCGGTACGCTGGACAGCGCACTGGGCCGTTTGTTCCAGCATACCTTCTCGGTCGCCAAACAAATCCGCACCGACACCGCGATCGGCGAGAGCCCGGTTTCCGTTGCATTTGCCGCCGTCAGCCTGGCAAAACAGATCTTTGGTGATTTCACCTCACAAACAGCACTACTGATCGGCGCCGGCGAAACCATCGAACTGACGGCGCGGCATCTTCGCGACCAGCAACTCGCGCGACTGGTCATTGCCAATCGCACACCCGAGAATGCCCACCGTCTCGCCACACATTTTGATGGCTATGGCATCGGGCTGGACGAAATTCACGCCCATATCGCCGAGGCGGACATTATTATTTCGGCAACCGGAAGCCCGCACGCCATCCTCAACAAGGCCATGGTCAAAAAGGCGCTGGACAGTCGTAAACATCGCCCGGTGTTCATGGTGGACATTGCCGTACCGCGCGATATCGATGCCAATATCGCAGACCTCGAAGACGTGTACCTCTACACGGTCGACGACCTGCAGGATGTGATCAAGGAAAACCTCAAGTCACGCCAGCAGGCCGCGCAGCAGGCGGAAGAAATCATCGACGTGCAGGTTGACCGGTTTATGAACTGGCTGCGGGCGCAGGATGCGGTATCGACCATTCGCAACTATCGTCAGCATGCAGAACAGCAGCGTAACGAGGTTGTCCGCAAGGCGCAGCAGATGCTTGCCAACGGCAAGGAGCCTCAACGGGTGCTGGAGTTTCTCGCCAATACGCTCACCAATAAACTGATTCATGCGCCCAGCGTACGCATCCGCGAAGCGGCCGAACACGGCGACAATGAATTGCTCGACGCGGCACTGGTGCTGTTCAACATCGATGAAGACAGTCCGTGAACCCCTCACTGGAAAACAAACTGCAAACTGTCGTGGAACGTGCCGAGGAAGTCAGCGCGCTGCTCTCCGACCCTGACGTCATCGCCGACAACAACCGCTTCCGTGAACTGTCGCAGGAATACGCACAGATCAACCCGGTCGTCAGCTGTTTCGAGTCACTGCAACAGGCGCGCAATGATGAAGCCGCCGCACAGGATATGCTGAAAGACCCGGACCCCGAGTTACGCGACATGGCCGGCGAGGAACTGCAGGACGCCATACGCCGGCGCGAAGCCCTGGAACTCGAACTGCAGAAACACCTGCTGCCCAGGGATCCCAACGACAACAAGAATGTCTACCTGGAAATCCGCGCCGGTACCGGCGGCGACGAAGCCGCCATCTTCGCTGGCGACCTGTTCCGCATGTATTCGCGCTATGCCGAACTACAACGCTGGACTGTTGAAATTCTCAGCGAGAATGCCGGGGAACACGGTGGCTACAAGGAAATCATTGCTCGCATCAGCGGCAATGACGTGTACGCGCGGCTGAAGTTTGAATCCGGTGTCCACCGTGTACAACGTGTGCCGGAAACCGAATCCCAGGGCCGCATCCATACTTCGGCCGCCACGGTCGCGGTTTTACCCGAGGCGGAAGAAACCGAGGCTATCAACATCAACCCGGCGGATCTGAAGGTCGATACCTACCGCGCCTCGGGTGCAGGCGGCCAGCACATTAACAAAACCGATTCGGCCGTGCGCATCACCCACCTGCCCACCGGCGTGGTGGTGGAATGCCAGGACGAACGCTCACAGCACAAGAACCGGGCGCGCGCCCTGTCACTGCTGGCCTCACGCCTGCAGGCGGCGGAGGACGAAAAACGCCAGAGTGCGGAAAGTGAGACACGCCGCAACCTGGTCGGCAGCGGCGATCGCTCGGAACGTATCCGCACCTACAACTTCCCGCAGGGGCGTATTACGGACCACCGTATCAACCTGACCCTGTACAAGCTGGATGAAATCATCCAGGGCGCACTCGACCCGATCATTGAACCGCTGTTGAGTGAAGACCAGGCCGAGCGGCTGGCGGAACTCAGCGCGCAGGATCACTGAACCTGCAGTGACCGGTATCGCACAGGCACTGCGACAGGCCGCCGAACAGTTGCGCACCAGCGACACGCCGCAGCTGGACGCCGAAGTCCTGCTCATGCACGTCCTGGGCAAACCCCGCAGTTACCTGCACGCCTGGCCTGAAACGCAACTGGATACGCAGCAACTGGCTGCTTTCAAAACACTGGTCGATCAACGGGCAAGCGGGCAACCGGTTGCATACCTCACCGGCAAACGTGAGTTCTGGTCGCTGGATCTCGATGTCAACGCGAATACGCTCATCCCCCGCCCGGACACCGAACTGCTGGTCGAGCAGGCACTGGAAAAACTGCCTGCTGACCGGCCGCTGCACATTCTGGATGCCGGGACGGGCAGTGGCGCCATTGCACTGGCGCTGGCAAACGAACGCCCCCACTGGACGGTCTTTGCCAGCGACCGCTCCCTGCCGAGCCTGGCCGTAGCACGCAACAATGCCATTCGACTCAAACTGGACAACGTGTACTTTTTCGCCGCTGACTGGTGCCGCGCCATGGCCAGTCACATGTTCGATGCGCTGATCTCGAACCCGCCCTATATCGCCGAACAGGATTCGCACCTCGGCGAAGGCGACGTACGCTTTGAACCTCGCAGCGCGCTGGCGGCCGGCGCGGATGGACTCGACGACCTCCGGCGGCTGACCGGCGAAGCATCGCGTATCCTCCGGCCCGGCGCACAGATTCTCCTGGAACACGGTTTTGAACAGGCCGAAGATGTCAGCAGGCTACTGGAAAACAACAGATTTACTGACATTGGCAGTGCGCGGGATCTGGCCGGCCACGAGCGCGTCAGCTATGCCCGGAAACCGGCCTGACACGACACTCGCGACACCCCTGCTTTTGGTATAGGATTTCCCTATGGAACATCCCGACCCGGATACGATCAAGCACCGGGAAATCGCCTTTCGCGACCACCTCCCGGGGCACCAACAGGCGCTCGATGCCATACTGGCACTGAGTGATATCGAGGGCGTGCTGGAAGTTTCCCTGGCCGGCCCGTCGCGCAACGCCATACGTATCGACTATGACCTGCGCCAGATCGACCTCTGCACCATCGAAGCACTGCTGTTCGAACTGGGCTTTCACCTCGACAACAGCCTGCTGACCAAAATAAAACGCGCCTTGTATTACTACACGGAAAGCAATGAACTGGCATCCCTCTCACCCGCGCAGGGTCAGGGCAACAGCACCCGGGAGATCTTCACCCACTGCTATCTCAGTCAGCGTCATGGTTGCCGTGATACGCGCCCTGAACACTGGCGCCGTTACTTGTAAGCCTGTTTTTTTACGCCCGCCACCGGTATCGTCTGCGCATGGATGATACACAACTGCTCCGCTACAGCCGCCAGATACTCCTGCCGCGCATCGGCACCGAAGGCCAGCAGACCCTGCTCGATTCACGCGTGCTGGTCATTGGCGCCGGGGGGCTCGGTTCACCGGCCGCCCTGTACATGGCGGCAGCCGGCATCGGGCACCTGGTGATTGCGGACGATGACTGCGTGGATCTCTCCAACCTGCAACGACAAATCCTTCACCACCATACCGACATCGGCAAACCCAAGGTGGATTCGGCAAAACACACCCTGAACGCACTCAACCCGGATATTGACGTCACGAGCCTGCCCTCCCGACTGCAGGGTGAAGCCCTGACCACGCAAGTCAGCCAGGCTGACCTGGTTGTGGATGCCAGTGACAACTTCGACACCCGCTTCGCCGTCAACCGCGCCTGCGTGGAAACTGCGACGCCACTGGTATCCGGCGCCGCCATACGCATGGAGGGACAAGTCTCGGTGTTCCTGCCCAAAGATCCGGACAGCCCCTGTTACCGCTGCCTGTACCGCGAAGGCGATGACCCGGAACAGACCTGCGCCGACAATGGCGTACTGTCGCCGATTGTCGGCATCATCGGCAGCATCCAGGCGCTGGAAGCCATCAAGGTATTACTGAATCTGGGTGATACCCTGTGCGGCCGCCTGCTGGTGTTCGATGGCCTGTACCACGAATGGCGCAGCATGAAACTCCACCGCGACCCGGCCTGCCCGGTATGTGGAGATCACAAGCCATGAAGCACATTACCCTCCCGCGCCCCCTGGTCAACCGGATTCTCACCCTGGCGCAAAGCTCGCCGGACAGGGAAATCTGTGGACTGGTCAGTGCACGGCCCGACCAGACATTACGCTGCATCCCGGTCAGTAATGTGGCCGAACACCCCGAACGGCTGTTCGCCATGGACCCCGCACAACAAATCGACGCCATGCGACAGATGCGTGAACGGGGTGAAACGCTGTTCGCCATCTACCATTCGCACCCTGCTGGCCCGGCCGAACCCTCCGCTACCGATATTGAACAGGCGGGCTACCCGGATGTGCTGCACCTGATTGTCTCGCTGAACACCAAAGGGGTACTGGAATTAAGGGGTTACCAATTCAACAACGGTAAGGCCGAAGCCGTGTATCTGGAAATACTGGAAGACTGATGTAGCGCAACGCTTTCCCTGAAACCACTGGATCCCGGCATTCGCCGGGATGACGGTGAAGGGATTTATCGGAATCTCCTTAAAAATACAAGCGTTCACAGCATCTCCAGGGCTTTGTTCGGGTTACGGGCAAAATAATTCATTTTAGCGATTGCATATATTCGCATATTCTGAAATACTATCACTCGAAGTTAATAACCCCTAGTTACTAAACTTTTCGCCCGGAGAGAGACCCATGAAAAAATTTGCAACCCTGATCGCCGCTGCCAGCCTGGCAGCAGTTTCCGGTTCCGCCAGTGCCTGGTGGGGACCTTTCAACGATAGCTACAACAACAACGGCTTTGGTAACGGTGTTACCGATGGCAATGGTGATGTCGATGGCGGCTTCAACATGAGCTTCGGTGGTCACGCCAATGGCCGTGGTAACGGTTACAGCAATTACAACGGATACAATGGCTATAACGGTTACAACGGTTATGCCCCCTACGGTTATGCCCCTTACGGTTACGCCCCGGCCCCCGCCTATGCCGCACCGGCGTTCAGTGAAGAGCAGGCCAAGGCTCAGCGTGAAGCCATGGAAGCACAGCGGAAAGCCGCTGCAGAACAGTTCAAGAAAATGGAAGAGCAACGCAAAGCCATGATGGCGAAGATGGAAGAGCAACGCAAAGCCATGGAGAAATCCTACGAAGACATGATGAAGAGCCGTCAGGCCATGTGGGAAAACCGTTATGCGGCGCCCGCTACAGCCCCGGCCAAAAGCAAGTAATTCGACCCGACTTGATGTCATTAACGTAGTTCAAGATTAAGAGGAAACGATCATGAAAAAGACTATTATTGCTGCAATCCTTGCAAGTGCCACTGCCCTGACCATGAGCTCCGCCCAGGCATGGTGGGGTCCCTTCGGTAACGACGGTTACAACAGTTACAACAACAATGGTTGGGGTGACGGTATGGGCGACATGTTTGGCGATGGCACGTTCAACATGAGCTTCAGTGGTAATGCCCGTGGCCATGGCCGTGGCTATGGCAACGGTTACAACGGTTACAACGGCTACAACGGCTACAACGGTTATGCGCCTTACTATGGTGTGCCTTACTATGGTGCGCCTTATGGTGCGCCTTACTATGGTGCTCCCTACGGCGCCCCTGTCCCGCCTGCCGCCGCGCCGGCTCCTGCTACGCCTTCCAAGTAAGTTCGGCAAGCTATCAGGAAAGGAAAAGGGGGCTCATCGAGCCCCCTTTTTTTATTCCTGGTTATTGCCTTTTGAATCAGGACTCCTTCAGATTGGTTTCACACAGTACCGATCGCATACTGCCAATCAACTCCAGCAAGGCTTCATTCCGTACCCGGTAGTACATGCGGTTGGCCTCCTTGCGTGACACCAGGATTCGCTTGCTGCGTAACTGGTCCAGGTGCTGCGACATATTGCTCTGGGTCGTCCCGATCTGTTTGGCAAGCTCGCCTACCGTAATCTCCTTGTCCCCGAGCGCGCACAGGATACGCCAGCGCAGGGGGTGCCCCATGGCCTTTAGCGCATCCGCGGTCAGTACGGCATCCTCGGATGTCACCGCCTGCTGTTTTTCTTCATCTGTCATCCGGAGAACCTGCTGAAAATTTCTGGAAAAGATTAGTCAATCTGCCGGTATCCTGTCATATCCTTGGCGATACAGAGTATATCGGTAATTGTACCGGAATCATCCTGCATGGCGGTACGGGAAAACAGGATCGGGACACGGGTGTTATCCTTGGCGATGAAGCGCGCCTCGATACTGCTGAGTGTTCCGGTGCGTATCAGTGCCTCCAGCCAGGTCCCCATAAAAGCCGCCGCCTGCTCCTGCTCGGGCTCCTCAAAGATATCGCCGATATTCATGCCCACCAGGTCGGCCTCCGGGTAGTCGAGCATTCGGCAGGCCGCCGGGTTTGCTGACTTGATATTACCGTCCGGTTTCAGGACCAGCAGTGCTTCGCCCATTGTCTCTATGATTCCGCTCAGATAGCGGTTTGCCTGGCGCAACTCGGCCGTGCGGGCGGCAACCAGCTCCTCGAGCTGCCTGTTCAGGTTCCGTTCTTTTTCGATCAGGCGGAAATAGGTGCTTATCTTGTTCAGCAACTGGTTGTCATCAATGGGTTTCAGCAGGTAGTCTGCCGCACCGAGTGCGTAGCCTTTTTGCTGGAACTCCTCCGTCTTGAACGCGGCGGTAAGAAAAATTATCGGGATATCCTGCGTTTTCCTGCGAATCTTGAGCATCGATGCGGTCTGGAAACCGTCCATCTCCGGCATCTGTATATCCAGGATAATCAGGTCGATATCAGGCGTCGCCAGGGCGATGTCCAGCGCCTGTTGGCCCGAGTCCGCCTCGAGTACCTCGGCATCCATATGCGTGGTAATCAGGGTACGCAGGCTGAACAGGTTATTGACGTTGTCATCAACAATCAGCAACTTGAAACCGGAATAACGATTCATGTGAGTCCTGGATATTAAAGTTGTTGGTCCAGTATCGATTTTAACGCATTGGCGTCGACAGGCTTTGCCAGGGAACCCCTGGCGCCACAGGCCTGCGCCCGTTGATCCTCTTCGCCGCCGGGCTGCCCGGTCAAGACGACAACCGGTATACCGGCCAGTTCCGGCGATTTCCGTATCTGCGCCAGCGTGTCGAAACCATCCCGCACCGGCATATGCAAATCCAGCAGGATCAGGTCAAATCCTGAGTCATCCTGCAGCGTCTCCAGGGCTTCCTGGCCATCGCCTGCCGCCACCACGGTGACGGACCAGTGTTCCAGCATGGGCGTCAATGCCAGCAGCGTCTGCATATCATCGTCAACCAGCAACAGGCGTTTGCCCTGGTAATCGGCCTCTGGCAGGACTGCGGGTTCATCCACCGGCGCCAACCCCGGTTCCGTCAACTCAACCGAGTCAAGCTGCTCAATCGTCGTGGTATCCAGCACTTCCGGAAGATACAGCGTGAATTTCGAACCGGCGCCCGGCTTGCTGCTGACCTCGATGCGGCCGCCCAGCAGACTGGCCAGTTCGCGGCTGATGGTCAGTCCCAGCCCGGTACCGCCATAACGCCGGCTGGTAGAGCCGTCGACCTGGTTGAATGCCTCGAAGATATCTGCCTGCCTGTGCTCGGGGATGCCGATACCGGTATCGCTTACCGTAATCCTGATCGGGCGCGCCCGATCTGTTGTCTCGTCGCTGCGGCTGGCATGCAGGGTAATTTGACCCTGCCGGGTAAACTTGAGTGCATTGGAAAGGAAATTGACCAGGATCTGCCGGAGTTTGGCTTCATCGCTAACCAGGCTACCCGGGCTGTTCCTGTCAATTTCCAGTTTCAGGCTGAGTCCCTTGTCTTCGACCTGTGGACGCATCAGGTTGACCAGGTCATCCAGTAATGCCGCCAGTTTGACCTCACTGAGGTGCAGTTTTGTTTTTCCCGCCTCGATGCGTGACAGGTCAAGGATACTGTCGATCAGTGTGCGCAGGTCCCTGCCGGCCGAATGAATCACCTCGGCCTGTTCGCGCTGTTCCTCATCCAGTTTCGAATCGCTTGCCGAAAGCACTCTCGACAGCAGCAAAATCGAATTCAGGGGCGTGCGCAATTCGTGACTGACATTCGCCAGGAACTCGGATTTATAACGGTTTGACTGCTCAAGCTCACGCGCATGCTTGTGCAATCGCCGGGTATCCTGCGCATGCTTCTCGGACAGCCGGGTCAAGGTCTGACCCAGGGCGCGGAGTTCCTGCGGCCGTTTCCAGTCAAAGGTAACAGGTTCATCTTCCTTCAGTACACGGGTCATTTTCCGGGTCAATTCGTTGCTGATACGCTCGGCGCGTAACGCCATCAGGCGTGCGATCAGGAAAACCGCCAGTAACAGCGCAGCTACCACAAACGTAATGCGCCATTTAAGCTCGCGGGTGAACGCTTCCAGCGGAGACTTGTCGACACTGCGCCCGACCCAGAGCGGGCCACTGTTGTGCACCGCAAACAGAGGTAACCAGAACACCTGCTGACCGCCGCGTTCCCACAAACCGAGTTTACCGCGGGCAAACAGGCTGTTGAGTCCGGGGAAATCCCTGAAGGCCGTGGATGCCGGCTCATCCCCGGGTGTACCGTCAGACAGGTATTCACCGTTATTCCGGACCCAGTAAATGCCGTTATAGAAGTGCGCCAGCCCACCGATATCCAGCCTGAAAACCACAACGCCGCGCAGTTGCGGGGAACCATCGGCCGGCGACGGGGTAATCACCGGCGAAATGAAACTGAGTGTCATGAATCTGTTGGGCGCGCGTTCCCTTGCGGACTCATCGAGATCGATAGGACTGGTGAGTACGGTGCCAGGTGAAACCTTGAGCCCGGCAGAGAGAAATTCCAGCGTCGGCATGTCGACGTTGTGCCGGTCGGATTCCAGCAAGCCGGACTGGGGATTTCGACTCATGGCGAGCGATAACTGACCGTCGCTACCGATGAAAATAATCTGGGTAATGTCCCTTTGATCGAAAAGCACCCGGTTGGCCCAGTCGACATAGTCAGCGCGTGCACGTTCCAGCCGTTCGTTGTCGGCATGTTTATCCACCGGCCGGGTCATCGCGGGTTCCGGCAAACGGGCGAACAGACGAACCATTTCCTGCCGGCGCGTGATGTGCTGGTCCAGATCGTGGAAGTCATACCTTAACTGCTTCAGGTAAGCGTCCTGGTAAAACTCCGTCAGCTTGTCGAATACCAGCGGCCCATTGACAAGAAAGGCGACCAGCAACGGCGTCAGGCCGAGTAGCAACAGGAAAAGCGAGATTTGGCTGCGTAGTTTCAAAAACGTTCTGGTCGGTCACGAACCCTGACGGGCCCAGGTAGGGTGTATTCTACCTCCAATGTTCCCTGCTACTCCAACGGGCTTGTATTGACAGTTTCAATCTAACGACCGAAGCATGGCGAGGTATAGCAACACATTTACCGTGCCAGCAACCGATCCAGCTGGTTGGCGAACGCCTGACGATCTGTCTGACTGAAAGGGGCATGGCCGCCGGTGTCGATGCCGCTGCTGCGCAGGGTGTCCATGAAATCGCGCATATTGAGCCGCTGACGGATATTCTCTTCCGTATACAACTCACCGCGCGGGTTCAGCGCCAGGCAGTCTTTGGCGACGATCTCGGCGGCCAGGGGAATATCCGCCGTAATCACCAGTTCACCAGCCATGGCATGCTGCACGATGTAGTTATCCGCAACATCAAAACCGGCGGCAACCTGAACGGCGCGGATTTGACGCGATTTGGGAACCGGCAAAGGCTGGTTGGCCACCAGAACCAGCGGTACACCGGTCCGCTGCGCGGCACGGAAAAGGATTTCCTTGATGACTTTCGGGCAGGCGTCAGCATCGACCCAGATCCGTTTCAGACCCATTTTCTTTCCGGAAAAATCATTGTAGAAACATTATTGCCTGTTTTCTGGTAGAATGCGCGTCTTCAAGGTGCTTGACCGGTTAGCACCCTTCCTGAATCCCCTTAATCCAGCCCGGACCGGCTTCCGCCAGCAGTAACAACTGACAGTGGGAGGGCAAGACTGGAGTCATTACCCCGATGTCATTTGATACCCTCGGCCTGTCGGCCGAACTCCTGCGTGCAATCCGCGAGCAGGGCTATAACGAACCCACCCCCATCCAGCGCAATGCCATCCCCGTCGTTCTCGACGGCAAGGATGTACTGGCCGGCGCCCAGACCGGTACCGGCAAAACAGCCGGCTTTACCCTGCCCATGCTGCAGCGCCTGAGCAAAACCCCTGCTGCCAAAGGCCGTCGTCCGGTTCGGGCGCTGGTGCTCACCCCGACCCGTGAACTGGCCGCCCAGGTCGGCGAGAGCGTGCAAACCTATGGTCGCCACCTGCCACTGAAATCGGCCGTGATCTTTGGCGGCGTCAAAATCAACCCGCAAATTGAAAAACTGCGGCGTGGTATCGATATCCTGGTGGCAACACCCGGCCGCCTGCTGGACCACGTCAGCCAGAAAACGGTTGACCTGTCGCAGGTTGAAATCCTGGTGCTGGACGAGGCCGACCGGATGCTGGACATGGGTTTCATTCACGATATCCGCAAGGTCATGGCCCTGCTACCCGACAAAAATGCCCGCCAGACGCTGTTGTTCTCGGCCACCTTTTCCAACGAGATCAAGCAACTGGCCAACCGCCTGCTCAACCAGCCCGAACTGATCGAGGTCGCACGCCGCAATACCACGGCCGAGCGCATCGAACAGAAGGTCTACCCGGTCGATAAACTCCGCAAACGCGAGCTGTTGAGCTTTATGATCGGCTCTCGCAACTGGCGCCAGGTACTGGTATTCACCCGCACAAAGCACGGCGCCAACCGTTTATCCCAACAACTGGAGAAGGATGGTCTGACGGCGGCCGCCATTCACGGCAACAAGAGTCAGGGCGCACGCACCCGGGCACTGGCCGGCTTCAAGAAAGGTGAGGTACGTGTGCTGGTCGCTACCGATATCGCCGCCCGCGGCCTGGATATCGATCAACTGCCACACGTGGTGAACTACGAACTGCCCAATGTACCGGAAGACTACGTACACCGGATTGGCCGCACCGGTCGCGCCGGCAATGAAGGCGAAGCGATTTCCCTGGTTTGTGTGGATGAACACAAGTTACTGAAGGATATCGAACGGCTGCTAAAGCGCGAAATCCCCAAAGAAACACTGCAAGGTTATGAACCGGACCCAAGCATCAAGGCGGAACCGATTCAGAACGGGCGCAATGGTAAAGGCCGTTCCCAACCACGCAAGCAGGGGAATGATCGTAACAGGGGTAATGCATCGGCCAAACGGCCGGGGGCCGGACGGCGCAAGTCCGGCAACAGCCAGGCGCGGCAGGCACGTTCCGGTCGGGCCTGAAGAAAGTCGTCATTGCGAGGCGCGTAGCGCCGCGGCAATCTCCAACCGGTTAGGAAAACCGGGGTCAGAGCACAATTGTTTCTAATATTAGAGGAAATTGTGTTCTGACCCCGGTTTTCCCTGACCCCGGTTTTCCCGGTTTTCAGGCCCGAAGAGATTGCCGCGCTGCGCTCGCAATGACGAGAATATAACCGGCTATGACGGTGG
>JALWRY010000352.1 GCA_027080445.1 Thiohalobacter sp.
CGCCGGGAATGGCAGGATGATGCGATTCGTGAAGGACTGCTCTGCGATACACAGGCGCACCTCATCGAAGGCACCATGAGCAACCTGTTCTGCGTTACCGACGGAGTATTACGCACGCCACGCCTCGATCATTGCGGCGTCGCCGGGGTGATGCGCTCGGTGGTTCTCGACCTGGCGGGGGAGGCGGACATCCCGGTTGAAATCGGCACGCTTTCCAGACAGGATATCCGCCAGGCTGACGAAGTGTTCGTGTGCAATAGCCTTATCGGCCTGTGGCCGATCACAAGCATCGATACCCTGAGTGAGTACCCGGTGGGAACACTGACCCGTCATTTGCAAGCACGCCTGCAGCGCCATGAAGCGCGAAACAACGGCAACTGGTACGCCACCTGATGAACGACAACCCGAAAAAATCGCACCGTGCTGACCGCCTGTTTCGGCTGGCCGGCCTGTTGCTGCTGGCGGCGAGTTTCGCCGGCGCCTGGCTGGCCATGGACTTCGACAGTTTCCGTTCCAGTCCGCTCGATACCGGTGACAAGCAAACCCTGCTCATCCGGCATGGCAGCTCACTGAAAACCGTCGCTTCCGAATTACATGCACGCGGCATGCTGAATCACCCGAGCTACTTTCTATTGCTGGCACGCTGGCTCGGCGTCGACGGAAAAATCAAGGCCGGTGAATACCAGCTACAGTCGGGCATTACCCCGGAGCAACTGCTGCAACAACTCACCGAGGGACAGGTGCGTCAATATGCCCTGACCCTGATCGAAGGCGAGACATTCCGCGCAATGATACAGCGCGTCATCGCGGCGCCGGCGCTTGAACAAACGCTGACTCAACACGACGGCGCCAGCGTCATGCAGGCAATCGGCTATCCCGGCCTGCACCCGGAAGGACGTTTCCTGCCGGAAACCTACTACTACCCGCGCGGCACCCGCGATGTCGATGTGCTAAGGCGGGCATTTCATGACATGGAAACCTTCCTGGACGGCGAATGGGCAAAGCGTGATGATAATTTACCCTTGAAAACGCCCTATGAAGCGCTGATCCTGGCCTCCATTGTCGAAAAAGAAACCGGCCTGGCGCGGGAACGCCCGCAGATTGCCGGTGTGTTCATCCGCCGACTGCGGAAAGGCATGCGCCTGCAAACCGATCCCACGGTCATTTATGGCATGGGCGAGCACTTCGACGGTGACATCCGTTTTCGTGACTTGCGCCGGGATACCCCGTATAACACCTATACGCGCGCCGGTTTGCCGCCGACGCCCATTGCCATGCCGGGCAAGGAAGCGATACACGCCGTGTTGCACCCGGCGGCCGGCGACAGCCTGTACTTCGTGGCGCGCGGCGATGGCAGCCACCATTTTTCCGCCACGCTCGCGGCACATAATCGCGCCGTGGACCGTTACCAGAGAAAAAGACACTGAAGCCGTGAATACCCCGACACAGCGTGGCCGTTTTATTACCCTGGAAGGTGGCGAGGGCGCAGGCAAGTCGACCAATGCGGCGTATATAGCCAGGCGACTTGAAGCCAGCGGCATTCGCCTGCACCAGACGCGTGAACCCGGCGGCACAGCGCTGGGCGAACAGATTCGCACGCTGTTGCTCGACCCGTCACAGCAGACCATGCACGCCGATACCGAGTTATTGCTGATGTTCGCCGCCCGCGCCCAGCACCTGAATGAAGTCATTCTGCCTGCGCTTCAGGCCGGTGACTGGGTACTCTGTGATCGTTTCACCGATGCGACCTATGCCTACCAGGGCGGTGGCCGCGGTATCGATATGCAACGCATTGCCGAACTGGAAGCCTGGGTACAGCAGGGTTTTCAGCCGGACATGACCCTGCTGTTCGATCTGCCGGTTGAAACCGGGCTGGCGCGCGCCGGTGAACGCGGCGCACTGGACCGCTTCGAGCAGGAACAAAAGGCCTTCTTCTCGGCCGTACGCGAAACTTACCTGCAACGTGCGGCACAGTACCCCGGGCGTTTCCGCATCATCGATGCCGGACGGGAACTGCCTGAAGTTCAGCACCAGCTCGACAAGCTGGTCGATGAACTGCTGGCCATGCAGCACTCGCCGGACGGAGGTCAATCCAGGTGAGCGACGCAACACCCTGGCTGGAACCTGTCTGGCAACAGGTCAACCGCGCGCGGCTGCAATCACGCTTGCCGCATGCCATGTTGCTGGCGGGCAGTGAAGGCATTGGTAAACAGTTGCTGGCGGATCGTATTGCCCATGCCCTGTTGTGTGAAGCGCCCGATGACAAGGGTGAGGCGTGTGGGCAATGCGCTGCCTGTGGCTGGCTGCATGCCGGCACACACCCGGACCTGCTGGTGCTGAAACCGGATGAACCGGGCAAGGCCATCAAGGTCGACCAGGTGCGTGCGCTGAGTGCCGGTCTGGCCATTACCAGTCATGGCGGCCGTTACAAGGTAGCCATTGTCTGTCCTGCCGAGGCGATGAACCTGAACGCCGCGAACAGCTTGCTGAAAACGCTGGAAGAACCTACCGCCAACACCCTGCTGATCCTGATCAGCGCCGCCCCGGGGCGCCTGCTGGCGACGGTGCGAAGTCGCTGCCAGCAGCTCCAGGCGCCGACACCGACACAGGCCCAGGCGCTCGACTGGCTGGCGGCGCACGGCGTACAGGGTGAAGCGGCCACGCGCAGTGTCTTGCTGGCCGGTGGCGCGCCTCTACGCGCGCTGGGCTTGCACGAGAGCGGCGCCGAGGCCGTCATGGCCGAGTGCCTGGAACAGTTACAGGCGCTCAGTGAAGGGCGCCTCGATCCGCTGGCCGTCGCCGGTGAGTGGCAGGGGGATGATATTGCCTTGCGGCTGGGAAGCTGGCGTCAGTGGTTGCAGTGGCTGATTCGCGCCCGGCTTGTTCCTGTGGATAAAGTCGCCAGTGATGTGGCGCAAAAGTTGCAGACAATCACAGAGTCGGTAGACTGTAAGGCACTGTATCAATTCATGGATCGCATCGACAGCGCGCTGGCTACGCTGGGTTCAGGGCTCAATCGTCAGTTGCTGCTTGAAGATCTGATGATACGCTGGGCCTCTATGCCCACAAGGCGTCAAAATAACGTCATGCAAGGTAGCAGGTAAATTATGGCAATGAAACCCGGTGGCGGAGCCCGGCAAGGCATCCTCTCCCTGACGATCAAGGACAAGAGCGCGCTGTACGCCGCCTATATGCCTTTCGTCAAGAATGGCGGCCTGTTCATTCCAACCAACAAAACCTACCAGCTCGGCGACGAGGTTTTTATGTTGCTGACCCTGATGGACGAACCGGAAAAGATCCCGGTAGCAGGTAAAATCATCTGGATCACCCCGAAGGGCGCCCAGGGTGCGCGTGCGGCAGGCATAGGCGTGCAGTTCAGCGATAGCGATGGCGGTTCGGCGCAAAAGAAGATTGAAACCTACCTGGCCGGCGCGCTGACCGCAGACCGTCCGACCCATACCATGTAGTTTTATCCCATGCTGGTTGATTCCCACTGTCACCTCGATTTACTGGGGCTGGAAGACGAAACGCTCGACGATGTCATTGCCGAGGCGCAGGCTGCCGATGTGCAGCAGATGCTGTGCGTATCGATCAGCCTGGAGCGCTTTCCCGCCATGCTGGAACAGATTGCCCCGTACCCGCAGATAGCGGCTTCAGTAGGTGTACACCCGGATGGCGAAGCGGGCGAAGACCCCGACGAGGACCGTCTGGCGGCACTGGCCGGTGAACCGCGGGTGGTCGCGATCGGCGAAACCGGGCTGGATTATTTCCGCATCGAGGGTGACACAGGCTGGCAACGCGAACGCTTCCGTCGTCATATACGCGCCGCCCGTGCGGTGAAAAAACCCCTGATCGTACACACACGCGCCGCCAAAGCGGACACCCTGCGAATTCTGAAAGAGGAAAACGCGCAGGAGGTCGGTGGCGTACTGCATTGTTTTACCGAAGACTGGGACATGGCGAAAGCCGCCATGGACATGAATTTCCATATCTCCTTTTCCGGGATCGTCACCTTCAAAAATGCCGTTGAACTGAAAGCCGTGGCAAAACAGGTCCCGGCAGAACGCATGCTGGTGGAGACCGATTCACCCTACCTGGCGCCGGTGCCAAAGCGGGGCAAGCGCAACCGTCCCGCCTATGTGCGCTATGTCGCCGAGTATCTTGCCGAACTGCGCGGGGAGGATTTCGACGCACTGGCGGCGACGACGACCGGTAATTACAACACTCTATTTAAACCGGTTTAACCATCAGGGCGTTTCAGCCTCTCCCTTTGGGTGTAACTACACGCACACTCTCCAGCAAATAGCAGGCGAATACGCCGCTTTATCCAGGCATTGCATAAAGTTTCGGTGCTGCATGGCCGCCAATCCTGATGCATTAAACACAGGAGGAACGCAATGCAATCCATGAAACAGACGCTGGTGACCTTTCTTCTCATTCTCGCGACGGCACTCACAGTAAACTTACCAACGCATGCAGCGGAACGTTTCAAGCCATTTGTACTGGCCTGGCGAGGTAACGCTGATTTTGCGGCCAAGGTCGAGGAAGTCCGGGCATCCCTGGAAGCCGCAAAGTTCCAGGTTGTAGCGGATGTCGCCCCTTACCCCGAACAGGCTTATGTGGACGATTTGCGTATACTGGTCTTTACCAGTCCGGAACTCAAGCGCATGGCTGCGCGTTCAGAGCACGGTGGCTTTGCCGCTGCGGAACGCGTTGCTATTACCCGCAGCGGTAACGATATCCAGGTCTCTTACGTTAATCCCGTTTATATGGCTTATGCCTACCGGCTGAAATCCGACCTGGCGGATGTTGCAGCAAAACTTGATAAGGCGCTTGGCAGAGTGGAGACCTTCGGTTCAAAAAAAGGCTTGACCAAACGAAAACTGCGCAAGTACCACTACACTTTTGGCATGGAATATTTCAATGACCCGTACCGCCTGGCCGAGTACGCCAGTTATACCGATGCGATCAAACAGGTTGAAAAGAATCTGAAGACCAACGAGGTCGGTGTCCGTCAGGTATACCGTATTGATATTCCTGGCAAGGAAGAAACCATCATTGGCGTAACCCGTCACGGCGAAGGCAAAAAAGGCGAGAAATATGACGATCACTGGATTATGGACAATGTCGACTTCGGTGAAGTGCATACCACCGCCTATTTGCCTTATGAAATCATGATTACAGGCAACAAGGTTATCGGCCTGAATATGCGCTTCCGTATGGCGGTGTACCACCCTGACCTGAAGATGATGGGCAAAAACAGTTTCATGAACATTATGCCCAGTCCAGGCGCCGTCAGGGATGCGATGACGATCGCCGTTGGCGGTAATCTGTAGATAAGCTGAAATCGGCTGTGGTGGGGGTTCGCGAGTGGCGGCCCCGCCACGAACCGCCGTTAAAATCCTTTATGCGCCACTACAGAATGACTCATAGCCTGAATTCCAGCGTCAGGGTTTTAAGACGTGTGGCGGTTTGCTGTAACTGTTGGGCAACACTGCCGGATTCCGTGGCTGTTTCTGCATTCTGTAGCGCAACTTGCCTGAGTTCGGCGATATTCTCGGCAATCGACTCGGCGCTTGCCGCATGGGACAGGATACCCTCCTGAACCTGATCGACGTTGGGCGCAAGCTCGCTAATCTGCGTAATGATATCCGCCAGACAGGCGCCTGCCTGAGCAATTTCGTTCGTGCTAAGTCGCATGTCTTCACGAAATACATCCATACCCATGACAGCGGTCGCCACCGCCGATTGTATCTCCGTGACCGTCTGGCCAATATCCCAGGTCGCTACCGCCGTCTGATCGGCAAGCCGTCGGATCTCGGCAGCGACAACGGCAAACCCCACGCCGTACTCGCCCGCCTTCTCAGCCTCGATGGCGGCATTCAACGACAATAAATTGGTCTGATCCGCGACCCGGTTAATCAGGTCGATCACGGTGTTTATCTTGTCCGCCTTCTCGCTCAGCAAAGCCAGTTTGGCGCTGATCCTTGCTGTCGCATCGGTCATATTGTCACTGGTGGTTTTCAGATGCTCCAGTACGATACGGCCGTTGTCTGCCTTGTCTGCGCTGTTTGCCGTGCAAGCCGCCACCTGTTGCACCGCCTCAACCAGGGTCTGCGAACTTTGCCTGATACGGTTGGCCAGTGCGTTAACCTGTCCACTGGATGCGGCCTGCTGACTGGCTGAAGTGCGCTGACACTGTGTCGCTTCCGAAAGCTGGCTGGCTGAACTTGCCAGTTGCAGGCTGATTTCCTTCACGCTTCCCAGCAAGCTGCCCAGACCACCGCTCATGCCGTCAAGACCCTGGGCAAGATCGCAAACCACGGGCAGTTTTGACTGAAGCTCAAGCCGGTCTGAAAAATCGCCCTCGGCAGCCTTGCGCACCAGAACCAGCATGCGTTGCACGGCGTTTTGCATGTCCGCATTACGTTCGCGTTCCAGCGCCAGACTGTCTTCAATGCGTTGCGCCATCGTATCGAAGCCCCGGCCGAGTTCACCGACTTCATCCTGTCGGGTAAAACCGCTGCGTAATCCTGTCTCGCCACGCCCAAAACGGCGTACAACCTTATGAAGGGCGGATAATGGCGAGAAAATACGCTGTAGAAAGATATGCTGAAGCAAAAGAAGCCCTGCAATGATCAACGCTGCCGTTAACCAGGCTCGCCAACGGATAGCGCGTTGCCGCGCAACGGCTTTTGTTGCGTCAGTTGCAGTAAGAAGATGTACGCCGGACGCCGGTCCTGACTGGCTCGTTGGCGTAACGGCGACGCGATACCAGTGACCGTCAACCGGTATTTCATCAGCCGTCTGGAGCTTACCGTTCAGCCCGGCCAGCAAGCCTTTATACAGTGACGTTTGGCTGTTTTTGAGTAAGATGCCATCGTTATCGACCAGGAAAGATTTTGCGCCGTACATATCCGAGAAATGTCTCAGCGCCTCGGATAAATCACTGGCAACGCGCATGGCGCCAATTAACTTACCGTGCAGATGTAGCGGCAGGACCACTGACAGTAGTGGACCGGTAGTCGATGACCACTCGATTCCCTGTTGCGCCGTATCGGTTTCCAGCACCTTGCCCAACCAGTTTTGCGAAACGACCGACGTAGCGCCACGGCTGCTGAATAACAACGAATGGTCTGCGGCAACGATATCCAGCCTGTTAAAGACAACATCGCCAAGCAAGTCAAAACTGTCAGCCACAATATCGGAAACACGCTTCGGCCGTGAGGCGACAGCCTCAAGCAGATAGCCATCTTCCGCAAATTGAGATGCCATCAATGCCAACTGGCTGATTTGGTTGGCGAGGATGCTATCCCAAAGCACCCGTTGCCCGCGTAGCTGCGCATTGCGCGACTGCTGTTGTTCGAGCTGTAAAACACGACTGGATGCATAAACCAGTACGGCTACGATAGACAGCGCCATCACGATGATCAAAAGTTTGAGTCGGGTCTGTAATGGCATGAGGTTCTCGTGTGCGCATGATTCAAGTGTTTGCTATATCCCGAGCAATATCAATGCCAGGGTGAATCCACTGTACAGAGATACAGTTATTACGTTTTATTCAAGCCTTTCAAGCAATCAACCTGGCGTTTTTTCGATTGATGGCGTCATTATTCGGCCGCACACGGTGCGTAAAGACACACAAAACACGTCAATAATCCCGCTCTTTCTGTACCTAAAGTTACCAAATAATCAGTCAGTTAAAGCATCTCCCGAAAAGTCCGATGACACTCCTCGACAAGACCGGCTCAGGTTGTACACACAGTAAAATTTGTGGAAGGCGTCCGAACAAATGACAGGAAAAAACAGATTGCTTCTAAATGGGCAGTGGCTCGTTCTGCTCGTCAGCGCATGGTTAATCAGCACCTCTTCCGTATTGGCAGAATCCGCTTATTCAACCAATGTTGGCAGTTTGTCGGTGAAGATTTTTAACCGTTATATGCAACGGGCCAGGGCCGGTGAAGTGAAGTCTCAACTGGAAGTTGCACATCGGCTTGAAAACGGTAAAGGGGCGCAACAAAATTTAATCCAGGCTTTTTTCTGGTATCAGAAAGCGGCCGAACAGGGAAGTGTCGAGGCGCAGTACAAGATAGGTACGATGCTCGAAACAGGTAGCGGCGTAACAAAAAACCTGGACCAGGCACAGCAATGGTATGAGAAGGCCGCCGCACAAGCCTACAAACCCGCTGTTGCCAGAATAGTACGGCTGACAAAAGCCAGCCGCGCAGCAAAACAAAAGGCTGAACAGAAAGCAAAAGCGCAGGCAGAACGGCAGGCTGAACGTAAAGCTCGACAGGAAGCCAGGGTGCGCGCGGCGCAGCGGAAACAGCAGGAAGAAGACCGTTTGCGCAAAGAACGCCGGAAACTGGCCCGTATCCAACGGGAACAGGCCGCTATACAGTTAAAAAAAAGGCAACACAAGGTTGCTGAAGATCGCAGCGCGCATATCGCGTCGTCCACCAGCCCCGGAGAAATACTGGCGAAGCTTAACCAGGGAAACTGGATGAGTGGCAATGCCGCAGTAGACTTCCTGCCTTCCACGCAGAGCCGCTGTATACAGCAGGGTAAAAAACTCTCGTGCTTTACCAGCGAACGTGAAGTGCTTGTCGCGCAAAACAGCGTGCGTTATATGGCGCAATCGACCATCGAAGTCAGTGGTCATGGTCAGATCACAGTCAACTACCGCTACCAGGTGACGCGTGTTCACGGTGCTGCAGACGGTCTTGAATCGCATCGCGGTCCTGATCACCCCTTACCCGACAAAGGCTGGCAGGACGCCTTTAATTATCTGTGCCGTTTTCCCGGCGACAACATGCTGGAGTGCCTGGATAACACTGGCAGACATTTCACATTGACGCGTACTGTCGCTGCCACGGCAGCAGCGAAATAAGGGTTAACGCCGTAATGAACAAAAGACTTCACGTGGATGTTGGAATGTCACGAATTGCGACAGGTCGTAATCAGGGGGGTGTTGTTCTGGCGCTGGCGCTTTCCTTAGGCCTTATATCACTGACAACCCAGGCGGCTGATTACTGCAATGCCGTGTCGGTTCAGGCAGGCGGAAAACTGGAGGCATTCGATCGACACATACAAACCCTGAAAACAAAGGATGCCATTGATAAGGCAATACGTATTGAGTTGTGTACAAAAGACAACGTATTCGCCTTTTTGACCGACGAACCGGCCTATGCTTACGGTCGTTGCTTTGTCCCGGCCAGTGCGACGGACAGTTTCTGGAATGCCGATCACGCAAAATCCCTGGCGATGATGCAGCACTTCCAGGCGGCCTGTGTCCATTGGGCTTTGCTACGCTACCAGCCGTTGGTAAAACGCGTCGAAGCCAGAACCCGGCGCCACGCAGAGCAACTGCGCGCGTTAAAACTCAAGCAGAGCGCCGAACAGGAACGCGCAAAGGCAATAGCCGAGGCCAAACATCGCGCTGAACAACTGGCGCAACGCGAATCATCTCGCCGGCAAGCACTGCAACAAGCGATGCAGACGGTACACGACAGGCACAATCACGGTAGCCTGCAGTGGTCCACCGATCTGGGATCGCCGGACCGGCACTCCATGGAACTGGCTTCCTATCTGCTTGCAGCCGATCTGACCGCGTTCTCCAGCGAGAAACAAACATCCCGTAAACACCTGATACAACACCTGAACGAACTGCTTGGCAAGCCACGCGTGAAATCCGTCACCGCGACCGGCAAGGCGCAGGAATACCGGGTGACAATCCAGTCCAGCTATAACGATTTTTCGGTAGATGCATTCGTTAACGCAACACAGCCCCCTGCCGGGGACGCCACAGCCTGGGTGCTGTTTGAATACCGTAAGTCGGAACTCACGCCTGTTGCAGCTGTATTGCAGACAGCAGACCAGGTGTTGACTGCCGCGCGGCTGGCAGGTGGCAATTTGCCACTTATGTCATTACCTGACCGTAAAGTCACGCGCCTGCCCGCCAGCGCCGATGCCGTTCAGGTGCAACTGCGCTGCGTCCCGCACGATGGCGGCCGACCCATGCCGCTTGCTCACTGCCTCAAACCTGACGGTGAAATCAACGTACTGACATCGGGCGACAGCGAGAAGCAGTTTTACAAGGACTTCACCCGCAAACAACGCGCCTACCGGTTCAGTATCAGACCACCGTTCGTCCTGCTGGCGCGCACCGGCGACGATAACCGGCGTGGCGAATTACAACTCAAACTTATCGACACAACACAAACCGATAATCCGGCACTGTTTGACAGCCGGGCGATAGCCCGACATGACAGCCTGTTCGTGTTCTCGGAATAAACGCCGATTGCGCCGGAGGAGAACCATCCACGCGTTCAGACGCGTGCCATGAGCCAAATGAATATGACATCATCAAGGAGCAGGTTATGAAGACCCAACAACGATTACGCATGCTTGGCGCGGCGCTGGCGCTTGGCATGGCGCATAACGCCCAGGCCATTGACTTTAAATGGAGCGGCTTTCTGAATATGGTCGGCGCCGCAACCAACGACTCTGCCCTGTATCTGCACGACGAAGGTAATATCGACAACGATGGCAGCTTCGAGGAGTCCACCCTCGGGTTGAATACAATTGTCACCATTAACGATAAATTGCGGATTGCGGCACAGATTGCCAGCGCGCCGAGCGACAGATCTATCGATTTCGACTGGGGCTACGGCACCTATAATCTCGACGACAACTGGGCCGTCAAGGCCGGTCGAATCAAATTTCCGGGTTACCTGGTATCCGAGTATGTACGTGTCGGTTATGCCTACCCCTGGATACGTCCGCCGGAAGTGGTGTACTCCATTAATATGTCTGCGCCCACCATGGGCCTGGATGCCTATGATGGCGGCGCGCTGCACTACCAGGGTTTCAATGACAGCTTCGATTACTCGGCGGAAATCTATGGCGGTGGCCGTCAGACCAGGGTGATGGATTTCAACAAGATGTATGGTCTTGTGCTGCGCGCCAATAACGATAACGTCACTCTGGTGGCTAACGCCAACTGGTCAAAACTGGATAACCCGGCAGGACTCGATCCCGCCATGGCCGCCATGATGGCGGACACCGCCAACCAGGATATGTTTACCGCCAGCGCCGGCCTTAATGCCGACTGGAATAACGTGGTGCTCTATGCCGAATATGCCCGCACGGTACTGGATTTCATCAACGCGGCCAATCAGTCAGACGATGTCGATATTACCGGCTGGTACACAACCCTGGGGTATCGTTTTGGCGATCTGATGCCGCACCTGACCTATCAGTCGCTCAAGGATGGTAACGGCGGCCTGCAACAAACCAGCTGGACCGCCGGTTTGCGCTACGATCTGGGCAGTTCCACGACGGTCAAGATGGAATGGCAACGGATTGAACCGGAAATCGCCAGTGGCGCCAACTTGCCGGTCATGCTGCAAAATCAGTCGGGCTTGTTCAGTAACAATGGGGCCTTTCCCGGTCTTAACGGTACGCCATCTGACAAAGTGGATATGGTCAGCCTGGCCGTCAACTTCACTTTTTGAGGACACCGCATGAACAAAACAACCGGTATGTTCCGGTGGGTAGCTGTGCTTTTCCTGCTACTTGCCGGTTCCGCACACGGCGAACTGGCCATTATCGCCCACCCGGATAATCCGGAGCCGGCTTTGACACTAAAGCAGGTCAAGCGCATCTATCTGGCCAGGGCGAAAACATTTCCTCAGGGTGGACTGGTACAGCGCGCCGACCAGGAACCCGGCTCGCCGGTACGGCAGGAATTTATGAACAAGGTGTTGAAACTAAGGGAGAGACAGTTGAATGCCTACTGGTCGAAAATGACCTTTACCGGCCGGGGTACGCGCCCTGAAGTGGTTGGCAAGGACGGGGATATCAAACAGTGGGTGCTGCATCATCCCAAAGGCCTGGGCTACATCGATGCCGGACAGGTCGACGATCAAGTCAAGGTTCTGCTGATAATACCCTGAACGTCATCCCCTTGATAGCGACATCTCTATGGATTAGGGTATACCCCTATAACAATATGATCTATGTATGGATAGGGGGATAAATCATGTATTTCAGAACCGGGACTGACTGGCTACGGACTTACCCTGCGCTTGAAAAGCTCGACGATCCGGCCTGGCAGAAAGCCGTGCATAAGATGAATCTTATGGAGGTCCCGACCGGCACCGTTGTGTTCCGGCCGGGCGACCCCTGCGCCAACCTGTTATTTCTGATAAAAGGCCGGGTCAGGGTGTTCATGACCGGTGACAACGGGAGGGAAATTGTACTCTCGCACCTCAAGGGAGGCGACCTGTGCGTCTTTACACTGACCACACTCCTGCAGACGGCTGACTATTCGGCTACCGCTATTACAGAAACGCCTACCCGGGCCGCGTGCCTGCCGGCGGCGGATTTCCGGGAAGCCTTCGCTGCTTCCAGAGGCTTTCAGGACTTCATTCTTTCCACCATGGCGCAACGCATGCATGACACGCTGTACTTATTGCAGGAGGTCGCGTTCGAACGACTGGAGATGCGTCTGGTCTGTTTTTTGCTGCGGCATGGGGATAGTGGCGAGGACAGGGCCATCGAGATGACCCACCAGCAGATTGCCTCTGAACTGGGGACCACCCGGGAGATGATAAGCCGGATGTTGAAAGACATGGAACGGCGGGGATGCGTACACCTGAGCCGCAAACGCATTGAATTGACGGACACCCGTCAACTCGAAGCGATAAATACCAGCCTGGCCGCAGGCATCTGAGGCGCCCATTGCCTGTCATCCGGGCAATGCCAGGCATGGTAAATTCTCTCTCGTGGACTGTAAAGCTTGTGCATTATTGGTCGCTACACCGTGGACCAGGACACAGAATTCTGTTGCTATCACACATTCTGCACGGGCCCGGACGCCCGGTTTTCATCAAAGTCAACAATCAGCTACAGGCGCGTCAGGACGGCGCAGGGACGGGGTGCGGAGTTTTGCCCCTCATCATCGACAGTCCGGGGTGTTGCCGTGGAAAGAAGAAGCGCAAAACGCGACCAGATAAGGGTTGAAATCGATATTGCCCATCCGGGCGCGGGCCTTTGTCATGGCCTTGTGGAAAACATCAGCAAAAGCGGAGTCTCTCTCGTCATTCATGGCGGCTCTCTGCCCGCCGAACAGCGATCGGTCATTCTCAACTTCCGGGTATGGACCGGGACTGAAATGCTCTACCGTAAAATCTATTGCCGGGTCGTTCGCCGCGAAGTCGGGCGCATGGCGCTGGAATTTGCCGAGGATGACATCGTCAGCGAAGCCATTATCCAGGATTTGATGTTCTATCAAAATCGTGCACGCAAGCAGGTGGCGCCGGTTCCGTTTCAGGGTGACAGTTTCGCGGGTGCAGTGGCACCCGAAGTGACAGGCCCCTGACGCAGCGGCTAGTGGTCCTTGTACATTGCTTCGATCTGTTGCGCAAAACGTTCACTGACCTTGTTGCGCTTCAGCTTGAGGGTCGGGGTAATCAGCCCGTCTTCGATCGTCCAGGGCTCCAGCTGACAATGCACGCGGTGGATACGGGCGTAGCCGGGGAATGCGCTCATCTGCTTTGCAACGCGCTCCAGTATGGCTTCGTAGACCTGTGAGCTGTTGCAGGCCTCCGAACTTTCCGGGTCGACGTTCAGCTTTTCCGCCAACAGCACCCACTGTTCATGGCTGAGGACCAGCAAGGCGCTGAGATAGGGCTTGTTGTCGCCAACAACCATGGCCTGTTCAAACAGCGGGTCAGCGGTAATCGCCATTTCAATATCAGCCGGCGACACTTTCTCGCCGTTGGCGAGCACAATGATTTCCTTGATCCGGCCGGTGATATACAACTGGCCGTTTTCCAGTTTGGCCTTGTCCCCGGTGTGGAACCATCCATCCTCATCGATTACTTCACGGGTCGCTTTTTCGTTTGCCCAGTAGCCCAGCATGACGCCGGGACTGCGTACCAGCAGTTCATCCTTGTCGCCAATGCATGCCTCGACATCCTTGAGCAGGCAACCCACGCTGCGCGGGTCATTATTGTCAATCGGGTTGACGCTGATGACGGGGCTTGTCTCCGTCAGGCCGTAACCCTGGATCATGGGCAAGCCCAGCCCGATG
>JALWRY010000353.1 GCA_027080445.1 Thiohalobacter sp.
AGTGTATGTGCGTGGTCAATCGTTTCCTGCCGGGGGTTGCCGATCTGATCGACGGCATTGGCGACATCGGTCATTGCCGCACCAGTGACGACGGTGGCGACTTTTTCAGCAAGCGCTTCGCGCGTCCTGGCGACCTTGTCACCAACCGATTTCTCGCCACCCGGAGTTCCCTCCCGCGGAGTATCTGACTTGTCGGAAGACAGGTATTTGCCATCCCAGCGGGGATCAATGCGCAGGATACGCTTCGCCAGCGGCGGGTGTGTGGCAGACAGGGATTGCATGAAACCCGAAACACCCTGGGCAAAAAAAGCGTGGCTAACTTCAGGGGCGCCGGGGTTTTCCACTTTCGAACCGTATTCAAGTCCGCCGATCCTTTTCAAGGCACCGGCAATCCCGTCCGGGTTGCGGGTAAACTGGACCGCCGAGGCATCCGCCAGGTATTCCCGCTGCCGGCTCACCGCCGCCTTGATCAGGCCACCGAAGAAGGTGCCGGCAAAACCCATGACCATCAAGCCGATGCCCAGCGCCAGTATTCCGCCCGCGCTTTTACCGCTATTCCGGCTACGTCTCGAATACATCGTGGAACGTAATATGTAATAACCAATGATGCCGAGGATCAGGATGCCATTCAGTACGCCGATCAGGCGGATGTTGAGGCGCATATCACCGTTAAAGATATGGCTGAACTCATGGGCAATGACACCCTGCAACTGGTCACGACTTAGATGATCGATAGTCCCCCGGGTCACCCCGATGACGGCATCGCGTGGTGAGAAACCGGCGGCAAAGGCATTGATGCCGGGTTCATCCGCCAGCAGGTAAACCGGCGGCGCCGGCGTACCGGAAGCAATGGCCATTTCCTCCACCACGTTCAGGAGTTTCCGCTGACTCAGGTCATCCGTATTTTGCGGGATCAGTTGCCCGCCCAGCGCCTCGGCAACCACCTTGCCGCCCGCAGACAAGACCATGATTTTATAAAGGCTGCCAACCAGTACTACGACTCCGACCCCGACACTGACAGCGGCAAATGTCTGCCAGTCCATTTGCTGGAATAACACCCCACTATCCTGCATTTGCTGGCTATTGATAAACCCGAATGCCACCATGACCAGCAGGTTGGTCATGATGATCAGCGTGATCACCGCCAGAACAAACAGGAAGACAAGCCGTGCTGTGTGTTTATGTACGCGGTCCTGTGATTCAAAGAAGTTCATTGTAATTACCGGGCGATACCGCAGTGGCTAGAATGAAACTTTTGGTGCATCCTGTATGGCGGCACTGTCTTTGAATTCCAGCAGGGTCGCATCCTGTGCATGGCCGAATCGCGCTGCAAAGAAAACAGGGGGAAATGACTGTTTATAGGTATTGTATTCCATCACCTGGTCATTGAAGGCTTGCCGTGCGAAAGAGACTTTATTTTCAGTAGAGATCAGTTCTTCGCTCAACTGCATCATGTTCTGGTTGGCCTTGAGATCCGGGTAGGCCTCCATCACCATATTGAAATTCATCAGGGCGCCGGCCAGTTTGCCTTCTGCGCCACTCAGCCCCTTGATCGCCTCGGCATTGCCCGGGTCTGCGGCTGCCGTTGACAGCATATTTTGCGCCGCGTTACGCGCCTCGACCACTGCCTCCAGGGTTTCACGTTCGTGCTTGATATAGCCCTTCGCAGTCTCGATAAGATTGGGGATCAGGTCGTAACGCCGCTTCAACTGCACCTCGATCTGTGCAAAGGCGTTTTTGTAGCGATTCTTCAACGCAACCAGTTTATTGAATATCCCGATCACATAAAAAATGATCAGCGCAATCACCACCAGGAAGACTATTAACGTGGTATTCATATTTCCCGTCCTTTCCTAAACGCTTGAATCAAAAAGATGATGTCATTCTTGCACCTTGAACAAGGGATGTAAACGAGCTGGTGCCTGCTCAGGCTGCACCAGCGAGCAGGTAGGCAATCCCGCCCATGAACAGTACCGGCGGCAGTAAGCGGATGCGTGGCAATCGCTCCAGCAGTCTCAATATCAGCAAACCGAAAAAAATACAGAATATATAGACGGGCACTACCTGAAAGGAGGTCAGGTGGTAGACATCAGTGGGCAGGTAATAGGCGTAGTAGTTTTTCGCCAGTTGCAGGAACAGAAGGTTGCCACCGACCTCAAAGATAAATGGTGCTTCGAAACTAACGATAAGCGCCTTGGTGCCGGTACTGTTCCAGCGCCTTCCCAGCTTCCTGTCCAGGGATTGGCGGGTAAAATACAGATGCACGCCATAAGCGCTCCAGACAATGACGGCAAGCGCCGACACATTACCGTCGTGCAACGGGAAAACACGGTATTCCCACAGTTTGCTACCGAACCACAGCTCATAAACCGGGTTGATCAGTGATTCAGCAATTATCGCCAGCAGAAGAACCGCGGAGGATGTCAGTGCCAGGCGGTAACCATCAATGACCAGCTGACCCTTCAACAGACGGCGGTTGATGGCAAACGAGGCCATGACCAACAGGAGCGAGAACAGGATTGCAGCGGTAATTTCCATGGGGCGTAGGGGTCAGCGAGATACGATATGACCGACAGGTTGTGGGTGATAAACAGGTAAGAAAGCCCCGGTTCGCCCTGGATATCTTTTAACAGGTTCAGTATTGCGCCTGCATGGAAACATCCAGCGCGCTGGTCGGTTCATCACAGATAATCAGTTTTGGATTAACTGCCAGCGCACGGGCGATACAGATACGCTGGCGTTGACCGCCGGAGTACTGATGCGGATAACGGCTAAGGTGATCAACGCGACAACAACAATCAGGGTAACGATCAAAGTGGCCTCCATATTTTTCCGCCTCCTTCCAGACTGTTGAATCAGGATGACACTATTATTCTTGCAGCTTGAATGAAGGAAGTAAATGGCCCAGGGAGGCAGACGCCTGTTTGTTAAAGTGTTCCGGTACAACAGTTAACCCACTAAGCAGGGTTCCGGTTCGATGCCAGGCATCTGACCTGTGTTCTTTTCCGGGCTATATTCATTCCCGATAATCAGGATTCCCGGCTTGTCGCCAAAACACGACGGCGCTCTTTTGCATCCATCGTATACTCTACGATAGACTCTCATTCAGGGAATTGTGTAAGTTTGTTTGTTATGGATAGACATAGGATGACATGGGATGACCTGCGGTTTTTGCTTGCAGTCTGCCGCGAAGGCACGCTGACGGGGGCGGCCAGGACGCTTAATGTTAACCATTCAACGGTTTTCCGGCGTGTTCGTTCAATAGAAAACAAGCTCTGTGTTCAGCTTTTTGAACGCCTGCCGAATGGCTATGCCATGACTGAAGCGGGAGAAACTGCGCTAAAAGCTGGTGAAAATATCGAGCGGGAATTCCTCAGGTTGAGCCACGAGCTCGCCGGAAAGGATTCGCGCTTACACGGCAAGCTGAAAATCACCGCACCTGATGCATTGGTTATAAAACTTCTGGTTCCGTACATTGCCAGCTTCTGCGAGACCTATCCAGAAATAAAGATGGAACTCTCTATTGCCAATAATTATCTCAGTCTTTCTCGACGCGAGGCCGACATCGCCATCCGGGCGACCAATTTACCACCTGAAACCACTGCTGTCCCGTTAACTTTCACAGCAAAACCATCTGATTAACATCGGGTTGGTTATCGCGCGGTGGATCACCTCTGAGC
>JALWRY010000354.1 GCA_027080445.1 Thiohalobacter sp.
ACCACCACCGTGCGGGTGATCGACCGGGTTCATAGCAACACCACGAACGGTCGGACGCACACCGCGCCAGCGGGTGGCGCCCGCCTTGCCCAGTGAACGCAGGTTGTGCTCGGAGTTACCGACTTCGCCAATGGTGGCGCGACAATCGACCGGCACCTTGCGCATCTCACCGGAACGCAAGCGCAAAGTAGCGTGCTGCCCCTCACGCGCAACCAGCTGGACACCGGCGCCGGCGCTGCGGGCAATCTGTCCACCCTTGCCAGGCTTCATCTCGACATTGTGTACCACGGTACCCATCGGAATATTGCGCAATGGCAGTGCGTTGCCGGCCTTGATCGGCGCATCAATGCCGTTATAAATCTCTGCGCCCGCATAGACACCTTTCGGTGCCAGGATATAACGTCGCTCGCCATCCGCGTATAACACCAGGGCAATATGCGCACTGCGGTTCGGGTCATATTCCAGGCGCTCGACGCGACCCGGCACACCATCCTTGTTGCGCTTGAAATCGATAATACGATAGCGCTGACGATGACCGCCACCACGATGCCGGGTGGTAATACGTCCCTTGTTGTTGCGACCACCGTTCTTGGTCTTCTTTTCAAGCAACGGCGCCCAGGGATCGCCCTTGTGCAATGCTTTCTCAACAACCTTGACGACGAAACGGCGTCCGGGTGATGTCGGTTTTGACTTGACGATAGCCATTATTCTGCGCCCGCGAAATCGATGTCTGAACCTTCGGCCAGCGTAATATAGGCCTTCTTCCAGTCGGAACGACGGCCTGTTGTCTGCCCAAAGCGTTTTGTCTTGCCCTTGACGTTCAGCAACTGTACTGCAGTCACCTTGACGTCAAACATTTTTTCCACCGCCTTGCGGACTTCCGGCTTGCTGGCATCGCGCAGCACCTTGAAGACATACTGACGGTTGAGGTCGGCCGCACGCGTACTCTTTTCAGAGACCACGGGACCCACCAGAATTTTGCTCAATCGCTCGGTATTCATGCGAGCCTCTCCTCAAACTGCTTCAGCGCAGCCACGGTCATCAGCACCTTGTCAAAACCCACCAGGCTGACCGGGTCGGTGATCGAGGTATCGACGACATCAACCTTCGGCAGGTTGCGTGCAGCCAGGTACAGATTTTCATCCGGATCTTCGTGAACGATCAGCACGTTATCGAGATCCAGCTCTTTCAGCTTGGCCACCAGCTCTTTCGTCTTCGCCGCACTGACGGCAAAAGAATCAACCACAACCAGTCGATCCTGACGGACCAGCTCTGAAAGGATCGAACGGATGGCCGAGCGATACACCTTTTTATTGACCTTTTGCGTGTAATCACGAGGACTTGCCGCAAAAGTCACACCACCGCCACGCCATAGCGGGCTGCGGATTGTACCAGCACGCGCGCGTCCTGTCCCCTTTTGTCGCCAGGGCTTGATACCGCCACCGCGAACCGCGGAACGATTTTTCTGCCCGACATTGCCGGAACGACCCGCTGCCATGTAGGCAACTACCACCTGGTGTACCAGGGTTTCATTGAAGTCCTGTCCAAATACCGTGTCGGCAACGTCCAGGCTCGAACCACCATGCATATTGATATTCATGTCCGACCCCTCTACCGCGCCTTGACCGCGGGCGTAACAATGACGTCACCGCCACGTGAACCCGGCAGCGAACCCTTGACCAGCAACAGGTTGCGCTCGGCATCGACGCGTACAATTTCCAGATTCTGCTGGGTGCGGCGCACATTACCCATGTGGCCGGCCATGCGCTTGCCCTTGAACACGCGGCCCGGCGTCTGACACTGGCCGATGGAGCCCGGCGCGCGATGCGACAGCGAGTTACCGTGGGTAGCGTCCTGCATATGGAAGTTGTGGCGCTTCACGCCACCGGCGAAACCCTTACCAATCGTCGTACCGGCAACATCGACTTTCTGACCGGCTTCGAACACGTCGACGCCCAGCTGCTTGCCAACCTCGATATCGTCACCTTCGCCATCGCCCAGACGGAACTCCCACAAGCCTCGACCCGCCTCGGTGCCAGCCTTGGCGAAGTGCCCGGCAGCCGCCTTGTTTACGCGCGATGCGCGACGTGAGCCGGTGGTCACCTGGTAAGCCCGGTAGCCATCGCTATCCTGATCCTTGACCTGGGTGACACGATTCGGCTCGACTTCAATGACCGTGACAGGGATTGATTCACCCGCCTCCGTAAAGATGCGGGTCATGCCTGCTTTTCTACCAATTAATCCGATTGCCATGACCGCGCCCTCAGTTCAGTTTGATTTGCACATCGACGCCGGCCGCAAGGTCCAGCTTCATGAGTGCATCAACGGTTTTATCTGTGGGATCCACAATGTCCATCAGACGTTTGTGGGTACGGATCTCGTACTGATCGCGAGCGTCCTTGTTGACGTGCGGCGAAATCAGAATGGTGAACCGTTCTTTCTTGGTCGGCAGCGGAATCGGTCCGCGCACCTGCGCACCGGTACGACGCGCTGTTTCGACAATTTCACGCGCCGATTGATCGATCAGGCGATGATCGAACGCTTTCAGCCGAATGCGAATTCTTTGATTTGCCATG
This sequence comes from Thiohalobacter sp., assembly GCA_027080445.1. Classification (GTDB taxonomy): domain Bacteria; phylum Pseudomonadota; class Gammaproteobacteria; order DSM-19610; family DSM-19610; genus Thiogranum. The sequence continues at coordinate 2,577 of JALWRY010000354.1, forward strand.
TCAACCTCTAAAGAACAGGGACGGCATTTCATCCGTCCCGATTAACGGGGACAATGGGGCAGTGTTTACGGGGACTTGTTTACGGGGACAGAATTAATTCTGTCCCCTTACTCCCTTACTCCCGTCCACTTACTCCGCACCAGGGGACAGGATTAATCCTGTCCCCGCCCGTCCCACATACACTATTCAATAATTTTTGCGACGACGCCGGCGCCGACCGTGCGGCCACCTTCCCGTATCGCAAAACGTAACCCTTCTTCCATCGCGATCGGTGCAATCAGGCTCACCGTGATCTTCACGTTGTCGCCCGGCATCACCATCTCCACGCCTTCCGGCAGGTCCACCGCACCCGTCACGTCCGTGGTACGGAAGTAAAACTGCGGACGGTAGTTGGCAAAGAACGGCGTATGACGACCACCCTCTTCCTTGCTCAACACATACACTTCCGCTTCAAACTTGGTGTGCGGGGTGATACTGCCCGGTACGCACAGCACCTGGCCGCGCTCCACTTCTTCACGCTTGGTGCCACGCAGCAGCACACCCACGTTGTCGCCGGCTTCACCCGAATCCAGCAGCTTGCGGAACATCTCCACACCCGTGCAGGTCGTCTTCGCCGTGTCGCGGATACCCACGATCTCGATCTCGTCGCCTACCTTCACCACGCCGCGCTCGATACGACCGGTGACCACCGTGCCGCGGCCTGAAATCGAGAACACATCCTCGATCGGCATCAGGAACGGCTGGTCGACCGGGCGCTCCGGCACCGGAATATAGCTGTCCAGCGCTTCCAGCAGCTTCACGATCGACGGTACACCAATGTCGCTGGTGTCGCCTTCCAGCGCCTTCAGCGCCGAACCGGTCACGATCGGGGTGTCGTCACCCGGGAAATCGTAGCTGTCCAGCAGCTCGCGAATCTCCATCTCCACCAGTTCCAGCAACTCTTCGTCGTCAACCTGGTCGGCCTTGTTCATATAAACAATGATGTACGGTACACCCACCTGGCGTGCCAGCAGGATGTGCTCGCGGGTCTGCGGCATCGGACCGTCCGCCGCGCTCACCACCAGGATCGCACCGTCCATC
>JALWRY010000355.1 GCA_027080445.1 Thiohalobacter sp.
GGCTTCCTGCTGCAGGGCTTCATTACGCTTATGGATCTGTTCCAGGCGGGTGCGGCGAGCGTCGAACTGGGCGCGCGCGTCGCTGAAATCACGGTGCGCGCGATTGGCCTCGACCTGCATTTCCTCACGCTGCGCCTCGGCGTTCTGAAGCTCGCCGCGACCGTTTTCCAGTGCCGATTCAAGCTGCGCTATAAATTCCAGCTTTTCATTAAGTTGTTCCTGTAAACTATTGATTTCTTTTTCACGTTCCAGCACACCGGATTTGCCATCCGCATCCCGGGCAACGCGCAGCCAGCCCGGACCAACCCAGATTCCGTCACGCGTCACCACGGATTCGTGCGCCGCCAGCCGGGGCCGCAACTGCAAGGCTTCCGCCAGCGTATCGGCCGCGTAAACACCGGCCAGCAGGCCGTTCAGCGACCAGGGTGCGCGAACTTTCTGTGTCAGCGGGACACCGGCGCGGCCGGCCTCTTCCGCCACACCGGCGCCGGTTTCAACCAGCGATAATGCACCCTGGCTGATGCCCGCCAGCGTGTCGGCCAGCGCATCGCCGTCCTCGACACAGACCGCTTCGAGGTAGAAGCCCAGCGCCGTTTCCACGGCGCGCTCCCAGCCGCTATCCACGTCCAGTTGCTTGGCGAGGCGTGGCGCCTCATTCAGGCCCTGTGCGTCCAGCCAGTGTTTGATTTCGCCTTCATTCTCACCCAGTGCGGCCTGCTGCAGCGCCTGCAGGGACGACAAGCGCCCGCGAATAGCCTGCTGCTCACCCTGCGCCTGGTTGAGTTCACGTTGCTGCTGACGAGTGCTCTCGCGCAGCGTATCGATACGGGCGCGCAGGGTTTCGAGCTGTTCCTGCAAGCGGCTCGCCACCTGCTGGCGTTCGGCCGCCTGCTTTTCCAGCTCGGCGATTTCACGTTCCAGCGCCTGGCTATCGAGCTGTTTCTGCTCCTGCTCGATACGTTCACGACGCTGCATCAGCTGGTTGAGCTGGCGCTCCAGGTGATCGATGCGGGTGCGTTCAACCTGGGCAGTCTGGGTAATCTCATTGGCCCGGACGTTAAAGGCATCCCATTCACTCTGCCAGGCGCGCATCTGTTGCTCGGCACGCTCGCGCTGCTCGCGTGAAGCGTCGGCGCGGCTGCGCGCCTGCTCGCGTGCCGGGGCGTTTTCCGCCAGGTCCTTCGCCAGTTGCTCCAGTCGCTGACCATCGACCTTGATATGCGCCTGCACCTCGTTCCAGGCCTGCTCGGTTTTCTCCAGCTCTTCCTGCTGGGTGCGCCGGGTTTCCTTGCCGTGCTGGATGGCCTGCTCGATACGCGCCACTTCGGCGCCCAGTTCGTAAAAACGACCCTGCACTTCATTGAAGCTTTCTGTGGCCTCAACGTGTTCCTCGCGACCCTTCTCCAGGTCAGCCTCGACAGCACGCAACTCAGCCATCACCGCTTCCAGTGCGGTTTCATTTTCCTGGATACGCTGGCGGCGGTCGGCGCTTTCTTCGTGCAAGGCCTGGTAGCGCAGCGTCAGCAACTCGGCCTTGACCCGGCGCTCCTGCTCGCGCAGCGTTTTAAACCGTTCGGCACTCCGCGCCTGGCGCTTCAACTTCTCAAGTTGTTTCTCAATTTCATCGCGTAAGTCATCCAAACGCGAGAGGTTTTCCTTCGTATGCCTGATGCGGTTTTCGGTCTCCCGGCGACGCTCCTTGTACTTGGAGATACCGGCCGCTTCTTCCAGAAAATTGCGCAGGTCTTCCGGTTTGGCCTCGATCAGGCGCGAGATGGTGCCCTGCTCGATGATCGAGTAGCTGCGCGGCCCGAGACCAGTACCGAGGAAAATATCGGTGATATCACGGCGGCGGCAACGCGTGCCATTGAGGAAATAGGACGACTGACCATCCCGCGTCACCTGGCGCCGCAGGGAGATTTCATTGTAGTTGGCATACTGCCCGCCCAGCGCACCCTCGGCGTTGTCGAACACCAGCTCGACCGACGCCTGCGCCACCGGCTTGCGCGCCGTCGAACCGTTGAAGATGACATCGGCCATGGAGTCGCCGCGCAGGTGCTTGGCAGAGCTTTCGCCCATGACCCAGCGCACCGCATCGATGACGTTGGATTTACCACACCCGTTCGGCCCCACCACACCCGTCAGCTCGGACGGAAAATGCACGGTAGTCGGGTCAACGAAAGATTTAAAACCGGAGAGTTTCAGCTTGCTTAATCGCATGGCCGAACTGTACCGATACGCGCTATGTCTGACAAGGTTGACGGGGTCAGGATTTCGTGTCATTTCGACATACCCAATCCAACCCCCTGTTCCCCTGAAACTTGTGTTGTTTACGGCGCATCCTGTATCTTGCCCGCATGTCTACAAAGCCCAGCAAAGACCTCGAAACCTTCGACAACCCGCACCCGACGCGCGACTACACCATCCGTATTCGCATGCCGGAATTTACCTGCCTGTGCCCGAAGACCGGCCAGCCGGATTTCGCCGAACTGGAGCTGGAATACGTGCCTGACCAGCGCTGCGTGGAGCTGAAATCGCTGAAAATGTACATCTGGTCGTTCCGCGACGAAGGCGCCTTCCACGAGGACGTAACCAACCAGATCCTCGACAAGCTGGTGTCGGTGTGCAACCCCCGCTTCATGCGCCTGACGGCGGAATTCAACGTGCGCGGCGGGGTTTACACCACCGTCGTTGCCGAACACCGCGACCCGGCCTGGCAAGCCCCGGAGCGGGTCGAACTGCCCTGAGTCATATGCCCGTCCGGCAGGCCTTCATCGGGATAGATGTCGGCACTTCCGGGGTACGCGCCTGCGCAATCGATGCGCGGGAGACAGAACTGGCCTCTGCGGCCACCCTGCTCCCCGCCCCGGAACGTGATGGCGCCGGCGTGGAACAGGACCCGGTGGTCTGGTGGCAGGCCCTGTGCGATACGCTGGACCGGCTGTCGGCTGCCCTGCCCGGCGTACAGGTGGTACGCATTGCCCTCGACGGCACCTCGTCCACCCTGTTGCTGTGCAAACCGGACGGCACCCCGCTGACACGGGCATTGATGTACAACGATGCACGTGCCACACAGGCCGCTGAACAGATCGACGCGGCCGCCCCCGAAAACTGTGCTGCACGCGGCGCCAGCGCCAGCCTGGCCAAATACCTGTTCCTGCGCGAACAACTCGACAGCCCGGAATCCTCACAGGCCATCCCCCTGCACCAGGCCGACTGGCTGACCGGTAAACTCACCGGGCAATTTTGCTACAGCGATGAAAACAACGCACTGAAACTTGGCTACGACCCGCAGCAACGGCACTGGCCACCCTGGCTGAACAAACTCGGGATCGACATTTCAGCCCTGCCGGAAGTCGTCGCCCCGGGCACGCCCATCGGCTACCTGTTGGACAACCTGGCAAAACGCTGGAACTGGCCCGGCGCACAACTGGTCGCCGGCACCACCGACAGCACCGCGGGCTTCCTCGCCACCGGCGCCACGCAGACAGGCACCGGCGTTACCTCGCTGGGCAGCACACTGGTCATCAAGGTGTTATCCGATCAGCCCGTGTTCGATGCCGGCCACGGCATCTACAGCCACCGTCTCGGAGACCGCTGGCTGGCCGGAGGCGCTTCCAACGCCGGCGGCGCCATCCTGAAACACTATTTCAG
>JALWRY010000356.1 GCA_027080445.1 Thiohalobacter sp.
ACCAGCCGCTTTTACACCACGATGCCCACAGCGGCTACACGATGATTCATGCCGGTCTTCCCCCGCAATGGGACCTGCACACGGCGCAAGCCTGTGCGGCTGAAGTGGAATCCGTGCTGCGGGGACCGGACTATATCGACTTTCTCGAAATCATGTACGGCAACCACCCGAACCTGTGGTCGGCGTCCCTGCACGGCCATGACCGGCTGCGCTTCATCACCAACTGCCTGACCCGGCTTCGCTACTGCGATGCCAACGGGCGACTGGCACTGGAACACAAGGGACCACCGGGCAGTCAGCCAAAACACCTGAAGCCCTGGTTCGAATGGCCGCGCCAAAGTGCTGACATGAAGATCCTGTTCGGCCACTGGTCGACGCTGGGCGCCTATGACGGGAACGGCGTACACGCGCTGGATACCGGTTGCCTGTGGGGTGGTACATTGACGGCCATGCGGGTGGACGGGGCGCATATGGAACGGGTGGAATTGACGTGTCCCGGCGCCAGATCACCGTTGGAAGACTAACTGCGTTCCAGGGTCACGAAGGCGTAGTCGTATTCATTCTTTTCATCACGCGAATGTGATTCGCGCTCGACCTCACGCCACTGCGCCCTGTCGAAGTCAGGGAACCAGGCATCGCCCTCGACATCCGCCCTGACCTGTGTGAGGTACAGTCGATCCGCGCGGTCGAGCAACTGCCGGTAAAGGTTCGCGCCGCCTATAACCATCACCTCGTCGCTGCCTGCCGCCACCTCCAGGGCCTGGTCGATAGAATGCACCACCACGCAGCCTTCCGCCCGGTAGCCCACATCGCGGGTGACGACAATATTGGTTCGCCCCGGCAGAGGTCGCCCGATCGACTCCCAGGTCTTGCGCCCCATCACGATGGGCTTGCCCATCGTCAATGCCTTGAAGCGTTGCAGGTCGGCCGACAAGCGCCACGGCAAGCGGTTGTTGCGACCGATCACACCGTTGTCCGCCATGGCGGCGATCAGGGAAATTTTCATTACACGGCAACCGGCGCCTTGATATGCGGGTGCGGGTCGTAATCGACCAGTTCGAAATCTTCGAAGGTAAAATCAAACAGATCGTTTACCCCGGGATTCATCTTCATGGTCGGCAGCGCGCGTGGTTCGCGCTGTAACTGGGTGCGTGCCTGTTCGAGGTGATTGGAATACAAATGCGCATCCCCCAGCGTGTGCACAAAATCGCCGGGCTGCAGCCCGGTCACCTGCGCCATCATCAGGGTAAGCAGGGCATAAGATGCAATATTGAAGGGAACGCCGAGAAAGATATCCGCGCTGCGCTGGTACAACTGACAGGACAGCTTTCCTTCGGCCACGTAAAACTGAAAGAAGGCGTGACAGGGTGGCAGCGCCATGTTGTCGATTTCACCTACGTTCCAGGCGCTGACAATAATGCGCCGTGAATCCGGGTTGTTTTTGATCTGCTCGATCACCTGGCTGATCTGGTCGATATGCCGGCCGTCCGCGGTCGGCCAGCTGCGCCACTGCGCGCCGTACACCGGTCCCAGCTCACCGTTCTCGTCCGCCCATTCGTCCCAGATGCTGACACCGTTTTCTTTCAGGTAACGGATATTGGTATCGCCCTGCAGGAACCACAGCAGTTCGTGAATGATCGAACGCAAGTGCAGCTTCTTGGTGGTCACCGCGGGAAAACCTTTGCCCAGATCGAAACGCATCTGGTAGCCGAACACACTCAGTGTACCGGTACCGGTACGGTCTTCCTTGCGCACGCCCTTGTCCAGCACGTGCTGCATCAGATCAAGATACTGCTTCACCCTTTCCTCTCCCCGAGTAGGCCCACCATAACAGATAGATACCGAACAGGATCATCGGCGCCGACAACACCTGTCCCTCAGTCACCCAGCCGAATGCCAGGTAGCCGATTTGTGCGTCGGGCACGCGTACAAACTCGACAGCAAACCGGAATATGCCATAAAACAGCATGAACATACCGGATACGGCGCGGCGTGGACGCGGCTTCGCCGAGTAGAACCACAGGATAAGGAACAACACCAACCCCTCAAAAAACGCCTCGTAAAGCATCGAGGGATGACGCGGCTGCTTGTCCACGAACGGGAACACCATGCCCCAGGGCAGGTCCGTGGGCCGTCCCCACAGTTCGCCGTTGATGAAATTACCAATGCGCCCGGCGCCCAGGCCAATGGGGACAAAGGGGGCGATGAAATCACTTATCTGGTAGAAGCCGCGCCCGGTCTTGCGGCCGAACAGCCACAAGGCGACAAACACGCCGAGCATACCGCCGTGGAACGACATACCCCCCCGCCAGATGCGGAAGATCATTAGCGGGTCGTCCATAAACAGGCCAAAGTTGTAGAACAACACATAACCGATTCGGCCACCGAGAATGACACCCAGCGCGCCGTAAAATAACAGGTCACTGATTTCTTCCGGCTTCCAGCCGGAACCGGGCTTGCGCGCGCGCAGCGTCCCCAGCCACCATACGGCGATAAAACCGATCAGGTACATCATCCCGTACCAGTGAATGGCAAACGGGCCGAAGGATACAATCACCGGGTCAATATTCGGGTAGGTCAGCATAAGGGTCAGCTCGGCAATACGCGGCAGAACAGGGCTTTCAGGTAAGCCGTCTCGGGAATAGCGGGATGCACCGGGTGATCCGGCCCCTGGAAACCCCGCTCAAGAATCTGCAGGCTGCGGTCCAGGTGACGCGATGACTGCAAAAGGATTTTCTGGAACTGCGCCTCGCCCAGGTGATGCGAGCAGGATGCCGAAACCAGTATGCCGTCTTTCTTCAATACCTGCATACCCAGCTGGTTGATGCGGTGATAGGCCTGCTCGCCGGCCTTGCTATCCTTGCGGCGTTTGATAAAGGCTGGCGGGTCGAGCACCACCACGTCAAAGCGTTCCTGGTCAACGCGCAACTGCGCCAGCACCTCGAAGGCATCGCCCTGTATGCTCGCTACGGTATCACCAAAGCCGTTGGCTTCGGCGCCGGCATGCACCCGGTCCAGCGCCTGTTCCGAAGCATCCACGCAGAATACTTCACTGGCGCCGCCGGCAGCCGCCTGCAAACCCCAGCCGCCGACATAGCTGAAGACATCCAGTACGCGCCGGTCCTTGGCATAGGCGCGTAGACGCACCCTGTTCATGCGCTGGTCGTAGAACCAGCCGGTTTTCTGACCCTGTTGCAGCGAGACCTCGAACGCCAGCCCGGCTTCTTCCACCGTGACCTGTTCCGGCACCTCGCCCAGCGTCTCCTGGTAACTGTCCAGCCCCTCGAATTTGCGGATGGCGCTATCGCCCCGCAGCACCACCCCTTTCGGGTGAATGACCTTGTCCAGCGCTTCCAGCACCTGCTCGCGCACGGCCTCCATACCGGCCGTGGTCAACTGCACCACGCACACATCGCCGTAACGGTCGATGACCAGCCCCGGCAACTGGTCCGATTCTCCATACACCAGCCGGTAAAAGGGCCTGTCGAACAGGTGTTCACGCAACGACAAGGCCACCTTGAGCCGGTGCACAATCAGGGAACGGTCCAGCACATAGGCCGGGTCACGGCTCACCAGCCGCGCGCAGATCAGCGAGGCCGGGTTGACGTAACCGTTACCGAGCGACTTGCCGTTATGCGCCTGGATCTGCAC
>JALWRY010000357.1 GCA_027080445.1 Thiohalobacter sp.
CCCGTATTCCGATTGACTACCCGATCTATGACTGCATCAATGGCGGAAACACCATCCACCACGACTTCCTGCTGACGCTCACCCGCCACGATGGCAAGGAATTCATTATCCAGGATACCGCCACCCCCACACGTGACAGCCACGGTGATATTGTCGGTATGGTGCTGGTGTTCCACGACTTCTCCAAACTCCACCGTATGTCGGAGAAACTCGCCTACCAGGCCTCGCACGATGACCTGACCGGGCTGCTCAACCGACGTGAATTCGAAGCGCAATTGTCCAGGGCGCTGATTGAGGTCAATGATGGATCGACCGAACATGCCTTGTGCTACATCGATCTTGACCAGTTCAAGGTGGTTAACGACACCTGCGGCCACAAGGCCGGGGATGAACTACTCCGGCAACTGACTTTCCAGATCAACAAGAAAATCCGCAAACACGATGTGTTTGCACGGCTTGGCGGCGATGAATTCGGCATTATCCTGAAAGACTGTTCCATAGACAGCGCCGAGACACTGGCCACACTGATCAAGGATGCCACCAGCAAGTTCCGCTTCAGCTGGGAACAACACAGTTTCGAAATCGGCGCCAGTATCGGCCTGGTGCCCATCACGCACGGCCATGCCACCACCAGCGACCTGATGATGATAGCGGACTCAGCCTGCTATATCGCCAAGGACAAGGGCAGGAACCGCATTCACATCTACGAACCAACAGACGAGGATATCATCCAGCGTTCCGGGGACATGCAATGGTTGCAGACCCTCAACAAAAGTATTGAATTCGACAAGTTCGTCATGTTCAGCCAGTTGATCGCCCCTGTCAGTGAAATGGCCGGCACGGCCAGGCATTATGAAATCCTGATCCGCATGAAAGACAGCGAGAGAGGCCTGGTTCAGCCGAGCCTGTTTATCCCGGCGGCCGAACGTTACCAGCTGATGCCTTCTATCGATCAATGGGTAATCAAAAACACCTTCACCATGCTGGCTGATGCCGGGCTTTCCGGTAAAACACTTCCCCCGAACACGCCGGGCTTCAACGTAAACCTGTCGGCCCAGTCACTGACCGATAACACCTTCCTGGACTATGTCACCGAACAATTTGAACGCAGCGGCCTCAACCCCGGTCTCATTACGTTCGAGATCACCGAAACCGCCGCCATCGCCAACCTGACGCGCGCCATCGATGTTATTGAGAAGCTGAAACAACTGGGTTGCCGCTTCTCGCTGGATGACTTCGGCAGCGGCCTGAGTTCCTTCGCCTACCTCAGCAACCTGCCGGTTGACAGCATCAAGATCGACGGTCACTTCGTCAGCGATATCGATAACAACCCTGTCAGTCGCTCCATTGTTGAGTCCATCGCACAAATCGGTCGTGTGATGGGACTCAAAACAATTGCAGAATTCGTGGAAAACGATGCTATTCTCCAGGAAGCGAGAGATTGTGGTATCGATTTCGTCCAGGGCTACGGCATCGAGCCTCCGCGCCCGTTGCAGAATGTACTGGCTGAAATCGACGTATCCCGGGAAACCTGACAAGCCCCATCCCGGCACCGTAGCCGACACGATTACAACGACAAACCGCTCTTCATACCTTCCGGAGTCAAGGCATGCCAACCGACCGACTGAATGAAGCACTGGAACGCTTTTACAAACTGCAGAAGGACCTGGAGGCGGAAATTGACCGCCTGCTACAGGAGAAGCGTGAACAGTTCCGCTACCACCTTGACCGTGGCAAGGTCCGTTTTGAACAGGGGATGCGCGCACTGCACAAACGCAAGCGTATCGGTGTATGGCGCTACCTTAGCCACGCGCGCCTGAGACATATCATCAGTGCACCCGTGATATACAGTGTATTTTTCCCCTTCCTGGCACTGGATATCTTCGTAACGATCTACCAGCACATCTGCTTTCGCCTCTATGGCATCCCGCTGGTACGCCGTTCGGATCATATTGTGATTGACCGGCAGCACCTCGCCTACCTGAACGCTATCGAAAAATTCAACTGCATGTACTGCGGTTACGGGAATGGTGTAGCTGAATATGTCCGCGAAGTTTCCGCACGCACGGAACAGTACTGGTGCCCGATCAAACATGCCCGACGCACCCGTGATCCACACCACCGGACAGACCGGTTCCTGGACTACGGTGATGCTGATGCCTGGCGGGAAAAACTGGAAATACTGAGGAAAGACTGGTCAGGGGCGAAAACGGCAGCAGCCCGGGACATCAAGGGAGAATAAGCTGTCGGGGAAAATCCCGGGCGAGCCGGGCAGGTTCTGCAGGAACGGCAACAGGGAAGTTGCCGTTCCTGCCGTACAGAACGTGTCGGATGTATTACTGACCCATAACAGCAAAACTGCGTATGAAGGGGCCCGCCATACGTGGATCCTTGATCATGGCGCCGTAATCACCCACATTGAATTTGAGTTTGCGTGAGGTATAGGCAACGCCCAGCCCCATCATGCCCGGTGGTTTTTTCATCCATTTTTTCCAGTTATCCGGTGCAGCGCGTAAATCCCAGTTCAATTCCTGGTTGGAATAATCACCCGCCTCGACGACGTGTCCATTCTCGACACGAATAAATCCTCTTGGACTGTCTTCACCGTCAAAACCGTAACCGATCGTTGAATTGAACCCGATTTTTTCCAATGCGCCGGCAAGGTTGCTGTCGGCGTTCCATCTTTCCTTGAAACCGTTCATCCAATCCGCAGAAAACATATCAGACATTTCTTGGTCTCCTCTTGCTGTTTTAGTATGACCGGGACAGCTTAATCAGTATTGTCAGCAGCCCTGAAGTGAATCCTGCACCAGGTCCTGCTGACAGCAAACCCGATCAGACAACCCACTTGCTTTAAACATAGCATACTTCCTGCCTCAACCCACCCTGAGCGTTCGTTCTCCATAATGAGCACGGTTTTTGCTAGGAAAGTCGATAACGACGGCAATATGACGCAACGACACAGCACTGGAAAGGTCAGATTAAGTATCATGAAAACAAATACGATAGGTCAGGACAAGGTGGTAAAACTGGGGTTTCGTGTCACCGACCGGGAAAATGGACGGCTCCTGCAATATGGCGAGGACCTGACATATTTACATGGTGGTTACGGCGGAGCCTTCCCGAAAGTCGAACAGGCCATTGAAGGCTGCCGGACCGGTGACAAGGTCAGCGTGCAACTGTCGCCGGAAGAAGGCTACGGGCAGCACCAGCCGGAACTGGTCATTACGCTTCCCAGTGAAGCCTTCTCCGATGAGCTGCCGCAAGCCGGGGAAGCCGTGGACGGTGAACTGGAAGATGGCCGCAGCATGACGTTTACCGTATCCGCAGTTTCAGATGACGTCATACACCTGGACGGGAACCATCCCTTTGCCGGGAAGCACCTGGTGTTTGATTTCGAGGTTCTGGAGATTCGCGCAAGCACGGAAGCCGAGCGTAGCGCCGGTTTTGCTTTCGACGGGATGTTTTGTTAAACGGTGGCCCGAAGGCCACCGTTCATTCATAACAACTGAGACTGAAAATCAGGCCGCAAGGCGCGCCTTGATGGCGTTGATGACGTCTTCGCTGCTGGTCGCCTTGACGGTCACGCACAGCCCTTCGTTTTCATAGAAACCGATCAACGGGGCGGTTTTTTCGTTGTAGGTTTCCAGACGATGGCTGATAGCTTCTTCCGTTTCGTCTTCGCGCTGGATGACCGGGCTGCCACACTTGTCGCAAACGCCCTCGACTTTCGGGGGATTGCTCTTCACGTTGTAGATGGCCTGGCAATCGCTATTGGAACAGGTGCGACGGGTGGTCAGTCGATCCAGGATCACGTCGCGCGGGACATCGATATTGACGGCCATGTCGAGCTTGATGCCGAGTTCGTCCAGCATCACCTTGAGCGCTTCCGCTTGCGGAATGGTGCGCGGAAAACCGTCGAGCAGGAAGCCCTTTTCGCAATCCGGTTCCTGCAGGCGCTTGCCCATGATGCCCATGATCAGCTCATCCGGCACCAGGTCACCGGCGTTCATGTAGGCCTGGGCCTGCTTGCCCAGCTCGGTGCCGGCCTGTACGGCGCCACGCAGGATGTCACCGGTGGAAATCTGTACAGAGCCATCCATCTCGGTCAGCAGCTTGGCCACGGTACCCTTGCCGGCGCCCGGCGCCCCTAAAAGAATCAGTTTCATTGCGTTTTCCTCTTGAATGGTAAATATCGTCAGGCTTTTCGGCGACACGTCTGCCCGGGCCGAAAATACAGGTGCGCATTGTGCTTGCGAAGCGGCGGGCAATCAATGATTTTATGATCAGATATGCGAGACCAGCCGGGCGTTCGGGATCGACAGGCGCAGGGCCTCGGTAATTTCAAAGCGGACACCGGCCACAGGCCGGATCGACACCCATAACAGGTTCAGCTTCAGGTTGAGCTCCGCGAACACCACCGTATCGCCAAAGCGGGCAAGAATGCAGTGAATTTCCTTCAGGGTCTGCTGGATACGCACCTGCGACTTCTTGCGCAACCCCGGGATCACCACCATGAAATCGGACAAGGGTTTGCCGTTCTCATCGACAGCCGGTGCGCGTTTGCGCAATGGCTCGGAGGCATCGAGAATCGGCAGCAATGTCACACGTGGCAAACCCATGCTTTCGACTATAGTCCCCGCTCCCGGGGCTGACAACACAACGTCCAGGCAGCACCGCCAAGTGACTGATAAATCAGCAGTTGGCTGGCAGCATGCGGCTTTGCTAGTATGCTCGCGGAAAGTCCCGGTAGCTCAGCTGGATAGAGCAAGCGCCTCCTAAGCGCTAGGTCGGAGGTTCGACTCCTCTCCGGGACGCCAAAAAAACGGGGTTCAGGTCTTGCGTCGCACTTCGATGATATTGGGCAGCTGACCAATCCGGCTCAGCACCCGACTGAGTTGCCCGATGTCCGTGACCTCGATATGCAACTCCATCCGCGCAATCATATCCTTGCCGTCTGTGCTGGTGTTGATGCCGGTGACATTGATCCGGTCGTTGGCGAACACGGCGGAAACATCCCGCAGCAGGCCCGGACGGTCGTAGGCCTGGATACGAATGTCCACCGGGAATACCCGGTCCGGCAGGGTACCCCATTCCACATCGATCAAGCGGTCGCGATCTTCTTCTTTCAGACGCAGGACGTTGGAACAGTCACTGCGGTGGATGGTCACGCCACGCCCGCGCGTGATGTACCCGACGATGGAATCGTTCGGCACCGGGTTACAACAACGCGCCGTAGTGGTCAGCAGGTTCCCTACGCCGAGGATACGAAAATCATCCTGGGATACCCGGTTGCTGCGCTTGCCGACGATCGGCAGAGCCTGCGGCTCATCGTCAGTGTGTTCCAGTTCCAGCAGGGTACTGACCACGTGCCCGTAGGGCAGGTCGCCGCGTCCAAGTGAGGCCATCAGGCTCTCGACATTGCTGAAATTCAGCCGTTCGGCGGCTTCTTCCATATGTTGCCCGGACAGGCCCAGCCGATGCAGCTCCCGCTCCAGCGCCGTGCGTCCCGCGGCGATATTGATCTCGCGGTCCTGCAACTTGATCCAGTGCCGCACCTTGGCGCGCGCGCGCGAGGTCTTGAGATAGCCGAGATGCGGGTTCAGCCAGTCACGACTGGGGTGCGCCTGGCGGGCCGTCAACACTTCAACCTGCTCACCGCTCTTGAGGACGTAATTGAGCGGCACAATCCGGCCATTCACTTTCACGCCGCGGCAGCGGTGCCCGACGTCGGTATGGATATGGTAGGCAAAGTCCAGGGCCGTGGCGCCCGCCGGCAGATCGATCACTTCGCCCTGCGGTGTCAGTGCGTAGACCCGTTCCTCGACCGACTCGGATTTGAAACGGTCGACAAATTCATGTGCCGAAGGCTCTTCATCCTTCCATTCCAGCAGTTGACGCAGCCAGGCAATCTTTTTCTCGAAGCCCTCGTCATAGCGCGAGCCTTCCTTGTAGCGCCAGTGCGCGGCAATACCGAGTTCCGCATGCTCGTGCATTTCACGCGTGCGTATCTGCACTTCGACCGGTTTGCCCTCCGGCCCGATGACCGCCGTATGCAGCGAGCGATAGTTGTTCGCTTTCGGGTTGGCGATGTAGTCGTCGAATTCGTGTGGCACATGACGCCACAAACCGTGAACGATACCCAGCACGGTGTAACACTCCACGGCGGTATCCACCAGCACACGCACGGCCTGTACATCGAAGATCTGGTGAAAATCGATGTTCTTGCGGCGCATCTTCCGCCAGATACTGTAGATGTGCTTCGGCCGCCCCACCACATCCGCCTGGATACCGGCACGGTCCAGCTCTTCCACCAGGCTTTCCTTGACCAGCTCGATATGCCGCTCGCGGTCGATACGACGGCCGTCGAGCAGGGAAGCAATGCGATGATAGGCATCGGGGTCAAGGTAGCGCAGCGCCAGGTCTTCCAGCTCCCACTTGACTTGCCAGATACCCAGGCGATTGGCGAGCGGCGAATAGATTTCCAGCGTTTCACGCGCGATACGTTTTTGCCGCGCCTCGCTCAGGTGCCGCAGGGTGCGCATATTGTGCAGGCGATCTGCCAGTTTGATGAGCACCACGCGCACATCTTCCGCCATCGCCAGCAATAATTTACGGACATTCTCGGCGCGGCCTTCATCAAGCTGCTGCTGTTCGGACAGCGGCCCGCGAATTTCGCTGATACGTCCCATCTTGGTCACGCCATCGACAAGGTTGGCGACCTTTTCACCGAACTCTTCGCGGAGGTCGTCCAGGGTGACATCGGTATCTTCGACCACATCGTGAAGCACAGCAGCCGCGACGGCTTCATGGTCGAGCTTAAGATGGTGGACGATTTCAGCGACAGCCAGGCAATGCACGAGATAGGGTTCACCGGACGCCCGGGTCTGATCCCGGTGGGCTTTTTGCGCACGATCGAGCGCCGCACGAATCATCTGTTGCGCAGATTCATCGCGCCCGAAGCTGACTGACGACAACCAGGCATCCAGGTCCAGTGACTGGCCATCGCTCGGTGTGGTGGTTTCTGCGCGTGCTACCATATACTATCAGTGTAGACGCAGGACGCTGCGCCCGCTATGTATCGTTCGTCCCTGCGACTTTCAGATCTCCGTTTAACTGTTCAATAATCTGCTCAAGGCCCTGCTGCATGGCGTGCGCCAGTGCGTGGATATCCCCCGGACGTGCATCGATCTGCCGCCGGTAGACTTTCGTCCACACGAGGTCGCCACTACCCGCCTTGCGCAAGGCCACTTCAAGCTCGATGTCCGCCCGGCTTCGACCCGCCTCCAACAGCGACTCGAAATGTCGCAGCGTAACATCGAGCTCATAACGAAAATGCGGGCGCCGAGCCCCGGATTCAACCCGGTCAGCCACGCCGCTGTGACGCAGGCCCTCCAGCAAGGCATGCTGGATCATCTGCGGCGGCTGTTCGGCCCAGAATTCATAGTGATAACGCTTTAGTTCCAGTGGCCTGCCGGCATCCCGGTACAGTACCGCACGACCACTGCGCAAGGGGTCTGCGACGACACGGGCGATGGACAGCCCCCCTTTCAGGTAGGCCTGCGGCAGGGTTCCGGGCAGTTCCGGGGTCAGCTCGTAAAAGCGATCTTCCGGCACCGGCGTGCTCGTGGAACAGGCCGCCAGCAGCAGCACCAGGCTGATTCCCGCCAGTCTAGCGATCACGCCGCACCCCCTTGTCCTGTGGTGAAGACCCACCCAGCAAGCGGGCCGGATTTTCCCGGATCTGACGACTGAACTCATTCATGTTGCGACTCGCCTCGTCCATGTTCTGCAGGATGCCGGTGCTGTAACGCGACACCTGTTCAAGAATATCGCGCAGGTCGGCAGCCGCCCGGCGTACGTCCGGACCGCTCCCGCTCACCAACTCATCCAGTTTGGCCATCAACGCCTGGGCATCGCGCTTCACATCCGCAAGACCCGCCGTCAGCTTGCTGAGGTCCCGGGCCGCCTTGTCCACATTTGTCAGAATACGTTTCGCCTTGTGCGTGCTTTCATCATCCAGGATGTCGGAAAGATGCCCGGCGCTGTCATTCAGGCGCGCGACCAGGTGATCGACATCGGTCAGGATGGCGGGCACACGATTTTCAAGCGCCCCGCCGACCTTTTGCACGGTCCGGTTCAGTGATTCAATCAGGGGTTTTATGGAATGCTCGCTCAGGTCGCCAAATTCACCGGCTACCTTGCCGATCACCGCGAACAGGTCAACACCCTGTTCACCCTTGATGGTATCGCCCGGCGCAAGAAAGGCTTTGGAATGCCCCTCTGAAATATTGACCACCGTGTCAGCCAGCAAGCCTTCCGAATAGATGCGCGCAACACTGTCGGCCGGGATCTTCCAGTCCTCCTTGACATCCAGCGCGACACGGTAGCTGATACCCTCCCCGGTACGCATGGGTTCGATACTCGTGACCTGCCCGAAGACGTAACCCTCGTAGGTCACCAGTGTACCGTCTGACAGGCCGGCGACGTTACGGTACTGTGTATAGTAGGTATCGCGCTGACCGGCGCCATTACTGATCCTGAGCAGCACCAGGAACAGTACGCCAAGACCGGCCAGGACAAACAGGCCGACGGCAAAATAATTAATACTGTCACGCTTCAATTCCGCATCGCTCCCTCGGTAAGTCGTTGCAGGTATTCATCTGCATCAACCGGCTCATCCTCTGATGTGCGCGTCAGCAGGTTCCGGATTCGCGGGTTATCGGAATGACGCACTTCATCCACAGTGCCCACCATCAGGATACGGCCCCGATCGAGCACTGTAATACGATCCGCGATTTTAAAGGCGCTATCCAGTTCGTGGGTCACCACGACAATGGATACCTTCATGGCTTCGCGGATACGCAGAATCAGGTTGTCCAGGTCTGCCGCCACCACCGGGTCCAGGCCCGCCGACGGCTCGTCGAAGAACAGAATACTCGGGTCCATCACGATCGCACGCGCCAGCGCCGCCCGTTTGACCATGCCGCCGGATAACTGCGCCGGCATCAGGTGTTCATACCCGGCAAGGTTCACCACTTCGAGTTTCATGCGGCTCATGATCTTCATGGTGTTCTCGTCGAGCTGTGTATGCTCGCGCAGCGGCATGCGCACGTTTTCACCGACATTCATGGAATTGAACAGCGCCCCGCCCTGGAATGACACGCCGATCTTTTTGCGCATTTCCATCCATTCACGCGTACTCAGCCTGCTGATATCCTTGCCAAACAGGCAGATCTCGCCACCGTCGATACTGTGCAGGCCAAGCAGGTAACGTAACAGCGTGGATTTGCCGGAACCGCTGCCGCCCATGATGACCATGATCTCGCCGGCATTTACCGTCAGTGACACATCGTCAAGAATCTTCTGGTCACCGTAGTAGGTCACCAGGTTATTCACGGTAATGACAGGCTGTGTCGTTTCCACATTCATCTCAGCGACTCAGGAAGAAGGTGAAGATCATATCGGCCACCACAATCGCCGCGATGCAAAGCACTACCGAACGGGTGGTGGCGCGTCCCAGTCCCTCGGCGCCGCCACTGGCATTAAACCCGTTACTGGTCGCCACCAGCGTGATCAGGACAGCAAACACCACACTCTTGGTGAGCCCCTGGAAAATGTCCCACGGCGCCAGCACGGCAAACACACGCGAGAGGTAGGTCTCAAGACTGATGTGCAATTCAATACCGGAAATCGCACCACCACCGAGAATCGCCATGGAATCGGAAAGAATCGCCAGCAAGGGCATCATCACCAGCATGGCGGCAAGAATCGGCGACACCAGGTAACGCACCGGCGAGATACCCATCACC
This sequence comes from Thiohalobacter sp., assembly GCA_027080445.1. GTDB lineage: Bacteria > Pseudomonadota > Gammaproteobacteria > DSM-19610 > DSM-19610 > Thiogranum. Next base: position 9,813 of record JALWRY010000357.1, read on the forward strand.
CGCAAGGCATCGATCTCCTGCGCCATCTGCATGGTGCCGATACGCGCGGCGATCGCCGAGCCGGAACGCCCGGCCACGACTATACCGGCGATCAGTACGCCAAACTCGCGTGTTACCGACATGGCGATGCCGGTCACTACCTGCGACTCGGCGCCGAAATCACGCAAGGTATATATACCCTGCATGGCCATCATGGCGCCGTTGGCAAATGCCAGTATGGTTACTACCGGGATGGCCTGCACACCGATGGTCACCATCTCCTGTGCAACGGCGGCCAGACGTACCCGCTGCTGCATCCAGTGACCGGCCAGCAACCACATAACACTCTCGACAAACAACATCGCCCCGTAGCCGAAGTCCTCGACGCCGGTAACAAACTTGCGACCCAGCAATTCGCTCAACTGGCGAAAACGGCCTGTGTCGAACTCAGCTGCCATTTTCCAGCCGATCTTCCAGTGAAGCGTAGATTTTGAATACCTGGTCGAGCCTCGCCAGGCGCAATACACTCATGGCTGCCTCGCTTACGCCAATCAGGCCGAACTCAAGGTTGTTGGTACGCGCATACTGAAACCCCTCCACCAGGCTGGCGACACCCGAACTGTCGATGTACTCGACATTCGACAGGTCAACCATGACATGCTTCATCTTTTTTAGACAGGTCAGGATGACCTTACGCGCATCGGGTGAGTTGTTAAGGTCAACTTCACCGTTCAGTATGACAACAGAAAAGCCCTGTTTATCCTCAACCGGAAATGTCATTGTCTTCTCCCTGGTTCCTGACAAAAAGTTTCATCTGGAAGAGGTTACCGCCACCAGGCGGCGCCTCGATGAAACCGCATTCATCCATCAAACAGTTAATCAGATGTACGCCAAGTCCGCCGGGGCGGATATCGTCCAGCTCGCGCGAGCGCACCTGTTCGACATCGACCTTGTCGGCATAGTCCCGGATGCGGATCACCAGCGCCCCGCTCTGCCGGAAAACACTGACATCAATCTGCCCCTCCGGGGCCATGCGGTAGCCATGCTGGATAATATTCATGCAGGCTTCGTTGACTGCCAGCACCATGGCCTCGGTCTGCGAATCATCCAGACCGGCCAGGTCCGCCGTGTCGCGCATCACGCTGCGCAGCAACCTGAGCCGGCTGGCGCGTGAGCAGAAACTGATGCTTACCAGCTGTTCACCGCATTCCATGACTAGCGTTTTCCTTCAATGATCATCAGGGTCAGGTCGTCTTCGAGTACGCCGTCCGTACCAACGACGGCATCGGTAATCGCACGTGGGCGTTCGCTGAGCGCCACACTGGCGTATTCTTTCAATACCCGGATCAGACCGTCCCGTTCCAGCCGCTGGCCGTCATCCATGCGCGCCTCCAGTAAGCCGTCTGTATACAGGTATAGACAACCTCCCTGCAGATCGAAAGTCTCATTGGGAAAAAGACTGTCCGGGCTGATACCCAGCGGTGGCGCCTTGGCGGGATATTCGTCGATGAGCGCCGCACAACCCATGTGCAGGGCGGGCAGGTGTCCGGCGCTGGCCAACGTCACTTCACCACTGGCCTGGTCGACCACACCGGCCAGCATGGTGACAAACATCCCGCGTACCGAGGTCTCGAAGATCTCGCGATTTATCATGGCCAGCAGCTTGCCCGGGTCATGGATACCCTTGCCGAGACAACGGAACAGGCTGGCGGTTTTGGCCATGAGCAGGGCCGCATTCATGCCCTTGCCGGACACGTCCGCCAGGCAGAAGGCCAGCTTGTGCTCGCCCACCCTGTAGTAGTCGAAGAAATCCCCCGATACAGCCTTGGCCGAGAGGTTGAGCCCGGTGATGCCCGGCAGGCGCACGGCCGCATCGGGCAGCAGGCTCTGCTGGACTTCCCGCGCCAGGTCCAGCTCCCGGTTGAGTTCCTCGGCGTAACGGTCGCGTTCGCCCAGCGCCTGTTCCAGGCGCCAGGTGAGTTCCTGGTAGCTGAGATTTTCCTCGGCAAGACGCAGATTGGCTTCACGCAACACCTGGTCGAAGGTGGCCTGTTCGCCGATCCGCAAGCCCATCGCGGTCGCTGCTTCGGCGACGGATTCAGCCACCTGCTGGAGCAGGTAGTCGCTGTGTTCGGCGCTGGCGTCGAAGTTTTCCGCCAACAGGTTACGCACCGCCTGAATCGCGCTGCGTTTATCCGCACAGCGGTACACCGAGGCCATCCAGTCGGCACAGGTCGCTACCCGGCACAACTGCCGGGTCTGGTACTCGGTGTCCTCGGGCGGAGTTTCGTGGTGATAGCCCATGGCATACGCCAGATCCATGGGCAGATCCCAGCTATGGGCAAGTGTCAGGCCCACCTCGTCGTGGGTCGAGTGGAACAGATCCACCTCGATATCGCGGCGTTCCTCCGGTGTGGATTCCGACAGGCGATCCCAGTGCTCGACCTTGTCGGGGTTCAGGAACAGCAGCACCAGCAGCCCGAAATCCTGCAACAGGCCGGCCGTGAAACACTCTTCCGGATCGAGCCTGGCGAGTTCGGCCAGTATACGGGCGCTGACCGCACGACGCAGCGCATCTTCCCAGTACACGTCGATGTTGAAGCCGGGAATCGCGTCGGAGCGCAAGGCATCACGCATGGAGATACACAGCACCAGATTGCGCAAGGCCCGGTTACCCAGCACGGTGACCGCACGGCTCACCGATTTTACCTGGCTGACCAGGCCAAAGTAGGCGGAATTGGAAATACGCAGCAGTTCTGCCGTCAGTACAGGGTCATTGGCCACCAGCCGGGCAAGGTCGCGACTGTCGACGCCCGGGCGCGAACAGGCCTGCACAATACGAATGGCATCCTTGGGCGGGGCGGGCAAATCCGTTGGCCGCACCAGATCTTCCCTGACGGTTTCTTCCATAACCTGTTGATCAAGCATCCCGAAGAGGTTAATTTGCGCTATCTGTGGCCCTGTTAACGGCAAAAATTACCTGGACTAGAGTGATTTTTTAACGAATGATCAATCGATTAGGTCTTATTTGGGGAGGTTGCCGGCGTGCTCGCCTGCTGCTCTGGCTGTACCTCGCATTCACCGCGCCGTGCAACGCCGGCAGCCCGATGTTCGAGGCGGGGCAAGACGCCTACCTGAACGGGGATATCCAGGCCGCGCTGACCCTGTGGCGCCCGCTTGCCCAACACGGGGATATTGACGCCCAGTTTGCGCTGGGTACGATCTTTTACGGCGGTATCGGTGTGCCCATTGACCTGACCGAATCCAGTTACTGGTTTCTGCGCGCTGCCCAGCAGGGTTTTGCCCCGGCGCAGTACAATATGGGCAATGCCTACATGCGCGGTGAAGGCGTGCGACAGAATGACAAACTCGCCTTCCAGTGGTGGCGCAAGGCCGCCATACAGAACTTCCCCGCCGCGCAGTACAATCTGGCCACCGCCTACCTGCAGGGAAAAGGCGTTGAAAAAGACCTCGACAAGGCCCGGGCACTGTTCCGGCAGTCCGCCGCCAACGGGCACTACCCGGCGAAACTGGCACTGGAAGAACTCGATAGCACCGAAAAACCCGCCACCGCCGCACCAGGCAAGCCGCCGGCCGGCGCAGGCGAGACAGCCTGCAGCGAATGGCTGGGCCGGCAGAACCCGCGCCAGTACACCCTTCAGCTGATGTCCTCCACCGCCCGTTCGGATGCGCTGGGTGTTCTGGATCGATATCCGCTCGACCCCCACGCCATCTGCGCCTATAAGAAGGACGAAACACAACGGTATATGCTGCTTTACGGCGTATTTGAAAATAGAACGGCAGCGCAACAGGCGGTCAGCGCGCTACCCGGAGAACTCCGTCAGAACAAACCCTGGATTCGGCGGATTCGTGCGGTCAGGTCACAGCTGTCGGTCAACCAGGGAAGTTGACTTCCCCGTCATTGCGAGGAGCGGAGCGACGTGGCAATCTCTGTCAGGTTGGCGCCCGACCCGAAGAGATTGCCGCGCTTTGCTCGCGCCCTGAAGGATGGCGAAGACATCCTGAGGAAGTACTCCTGGGGTGCAATGACAGGCAAGGCTAGATCAAGGATTCCAGCGTAGACGGAAACTGTTCAGCGGCTTCCTCAAAAGCGAAGAA
>JALWRY010000358.1 GCA_027080445.1 Thiohalobacter sp.
AAGCGGTCGGATTTGCCTGATGCCGAGGTACCTGCGCCGGCCGATGCGGCCGCCGAAGTGCCGAGCGACCTCCCGCCGGTGGACGATTTGACCGGGTCGAAGACAGCAACGCCTGAAGCGCCGGCCAAATCCGCCAAACCGGGGGCCGACAAGCCACAAAAGTAACGCTTATCAGCCGACGTGGTGGAATTGGTAGACACGCTATCTTGAGGGGGTAGTGGCGAAAGCCGTGCCGGTTCGACTCCGGCCGTCGGCACCATCAGCAAAAAAAGCGGATCTTTGGATCCGCTTTTTTTTATCTGCTTCATGGGCATTTTTTATGGGCCCACAAACTCAGATTAAGGCTTTGATTTGGCATGAAAAGCTTTCCTTCACTTCGCTTGACACCCACAAACGCACTGGCCTAGACTGCGTGACGCTTTACGGAAACATGACATAACAAGACCACACGGTGAAAACCGCAAGCGTTGGATGAGGATTGCATGCTGGAGAATTATCTTCCGGTTCTGATTTTTATCGCCATCGGCATAGGAATCGGGCTGGTCATGACCCTGATGGGATTCATGTTGGGTACCCGCAAGCCCGACAGCGAGAAGACCTCGCCCTATGAGTGTGGCTTCGAGGCCTTCGAAGATACCCGCATGCGCTTTGATGTGCGTTACTACCTCGTCGCTATCCTGTTTATTATCTTCGATCTCGAAATTGCCTTTCTTTTCCCCTGGGCCGTGGTGCTCCAGGACATCGGCTGGTTCGGCTATATCGCCATGATGATTTTCCTCGGGATTCTCGTTATCGGATTTATCTACGAGTGGAAGAAGGGAGCCCTGGAATGGGAGTAGCGGCGCGAGCAGTAAGCAGGGGCCCCGCGGAGCGGGGATGCGCACGTCCGCGAGCGCCGCTGTATGACGTGGCGCCCTGCCTGGAATCTGACGGTAAGGTTATTTGAAATGGGCATAGAAGGCATCCTCGAAGAAGGTTTCATCACCACGTCCGCCGACAAGCTGATCAACTGGGCGCGTACGGGCTCCCTGTGGCCGATGACCTTTGGCCTGGCCTGTTGCGCAGTGGAAATGATGCAGGCCGGCGCCTCGCGTTATGACCTGGACCGTTTCGGCGTGGTGTTCCGTCCCAGTCCGCGTCAGTCCGACGTGATGATTGTGGCCGGTACACTGTGTAACAAGATGGCGCCGGCGCTGCGCAAGGTCTATGACCAGATGTCCGAACCGCGCTGGGTCATTTCCATGGGATCGTGCGCCAACGGTGGCGGTTACTACCACTATTCCTATTCGGTGGTGCGCGGTTGCGACCGTATCGTGCCGGTCGATATCTATGTGCCGGGCTGTCCGCCCACGGCCGAAGCGCTGTTGTACGGCATTTTACAACTCCAGAACAAGATTCGCCGCACCAGTACTATCGCGCGCTGAAGAGACAGGACATGCAGGCAAAGGCACTTCTTCAACAGTTACAGGAACGCTTTGGCGATACCTTGCGCGATGCGGTGCTGTGCCTGAACGAGGTCACGATTGAACTGGCGCCGGAAGACCTGATCGATACCTGCCGCGCCCTGCGCGACGAACGGGCGTTCAGATTTGAGCAGTTGATCGATGTGTGTGGTGTCGATTACCTGAATTACGGTGAAGATGAATGGGCGACGGAGGAAACGACCAGCACCGGCTTCAGCCGGGGTGTGGAGGCAAAGGCAGCAGGGCGGTTACCGGGGTTGGAGGAAGAGCTTTCAGTGGAGACGCCGCAACAAGACCGGCGCTTTGCTGCGGTATACCACCTGCTGTCTGTGGCGCATAATCATCGTCTGCGACTTCGCGTGTTTGCGCCGGACGGGCAGTTGCCGGTGGTCCCCTCGGTTGTCGAAATCTGGAACAGCGCCAACTGGTTTGAACGCGAGGCCTTCGACCTGTTTGGCATTCTCTTTGAAGGGCACCCGGACCTGCGGCGTATCCTTACCGACTACGGTTTTATCGGCCATCCGTTCCGCAAGGACTTCCCCCTGAGCGGTAATGTCGAGGTGCGTTACGACCCGGAGAAACAGCGCGTCGTCTACCAGCCGGTCAGTATCGAGCCGCGTGTGCTGGTTCCCAAGGTCATTCGTGGCGATGCGCTGGAGCCGGCGACGCTGGACGCGGCCGACTCCGGGGCCGAGGACGAAAGCGACGGGGAAGACGATGCCTGAAATCAAGAATTACACCCTGAACTTCGGTCCGCAGCACCCCGCCGCGCACGGCGTGTTGCGCCTGGTGCTGGAACTGGACGGCGAGACCGTACAGCGCGCCGACCCGCATATTGGTCTGTTGCACCGCGCCACCGAGAAGCTGGCCGAGAGCAAGCCCTACAACCAGAGTGTCGGTTACATGGACCGGCTCGATTACGTGTCGATGATGTGCAACGAGCACGCCTACGTCATGTCTATCGAAAAACTGCTGGGTATCGAAGTGCCGGAGCGCGCACAGTACATTCGCGTTATGTTCGACGAGATTACGCGTATCCTCAACCACCTGTTATGGCTGGGTGCGCACGGACTCGACATTGGCGCCATGACGGTGTTCCTGTACACCTTCCGCGAACGCGAAGACCTGATGGACTGTTACGAGGCGGTCTCCGGTGCGCGGCTGCACGCGACCTATTACCGGCCGGGCGGTGTCTACCGCGACCTGCCCGACCGCATGCCGCAGTACCGGGAATCGAAATGGCACGGCCGGGCCGATGTTGAACGGCTGAACCGGAATCGCCAGGGTTCCATGCTCGACTTTATCGAGGACTTCACCGAGCGTTTTCCGGCCTGCGTGGATGAATACGAAACCCTGCTGACCGACAACCGCATCTGGAAACAGCGTACCGTGGATATCGGTATTGTGACGCCGGAGCGCGCCCTGCAACTGGGCATGACCGGCCCGATGCTTCGCGGTTCCGGTATTGCCTGGGATTTGCGCAAGAAACAGCCTTACGAAGTGTACGATCGCATGGACTTCGATATCCCGGTGGGTGTCAACGGGGATTGCTACGACCGTTACCTGGTGCGTATCGAGGAAATGCGCCAGTCCAACCGGATTATCAAACAGTGTGTCGACTGGCTGCGCCAGCATAACGGCCCGGTGATGGTAGGTGATCGCAAGCTGGCGCCGCCGTCACGCGAGGAAATGAAGCAGGACATGGAAGCCCTGATCCACCATTTCAAACTGTTTACCGAAGGCTATTGCCTGCCTGCCGGCGAAGCCTATGCCGCCGTGGAACACCCGAAGGGCGAGTTTGGTATCTACATGATTTCCGACGGCGCCAACAAGCCCTACCGCGTCAAGATACGCGCGCCGGGTTTTGCCCACCTGGCGTCGCTCGATGAAATGTCGCAGGGGCATATGCTCGCCGACGTGGTGGCGATCATCGGCACCCAGGACATCGTATTTGGTGAGGTGGATCGCTAATGAGTGCAGTACAGGACAACAACACGCCTTACACCTTGCCGGACACGGTCAGGGTCGAAATCGACCACTGGTTGAGCAAGTATCCGCCGGAGCAGAAACAGTCGGCGGTACTGGCTGCGTTGCACGCCGTGCAACACGAAAACGGTTGGGTGAGCGTGGCGCAGATGGATGCCGTGGCCGAGTAC
>JALWRY010000359.1 GCA_027080445.1 Thiohalobacter sp.
GACCGACAGCAGTTCTTCCCGCGACGGTACGCGCAGGATATAACCGGCCTTGAGGTTATTGATATTGTTCCCGATAAACGCCTGTGGATTGGCGCGCAACAGTCCCATCATGGTCTGTTCGATACTCACGCCCGTATCAGGACGTACCTGCCGCGCAACCTGCCACAGCGTATCGTTGCGTTTCGTGGGGCCATACTCACCGGGCGCCGCGACATAGCTCGGGTGTACGGGCGCGCTTACCGGCTCCCGGGATGCAACGGGTACGGACTGAACCGGCGGGGACTGGATCGGGGCGACCCGCGCTACCGGCGCCTGTACGACGGGCGCGGCGGCAGGCATGGTGACGGGGGGATCGACCAGCACGGTGTATTCACGCAACAGACGGCCCTTGCTCCAGGAAATCTCCATGAGAAAATCCAGGAACGGTTCACGAATCACGTCGCGGCTGGTGATACGCACCACCGGCTTGCCGGCCTTGTTACGCGTCACATTGAATTTGATCTTGGAGAGAAACAGGGGACGGTCGACGCCCGCTTTCTCGAAAGCGCGGGGCGAACCCATCACGACCTTGAGTTCCTGCAGTTCCGCATCGGTGGCGGAAAGCAATGCTACCTCTGCGTTAAGTGGCTGATTCAACGCCGATTTAAGCTCGATATCGCCAAGCCCCAGGGCTACCGCGTTTCCTGAGGTCAATGCGCCCAGCATTGCCATTGCCAAGGCCGATTTCCTGAACATAAAAGGTCCCCTTTTTTCCCTAGTTCGCATCCACAAGCGAACCCGGCCGTTCTCCCGACCGGACCATGTGCATCCACCGGCAGCCTAAAAACCCGTCTGAACAGACTCGCTCAGAGGTAGTTTTTTACCAGTAATTCAGCAATCTGAATACTGTTAAGGGCTGCCCCTTTGCGCACATTATCGGCGACCACCCATAAATCTAAACCTCTCGGGTGAGAGATATCTTCACGGATGCGACCCACGTACACCGGATCGCTGTTCGCGCCCTCGGTAACGGCGGTCGGGTAGCCTCCATCCTTGTGTTCGTCGAGGATTTTGATCCCCGGCGAGCGCGCCAGCAATTCCCGGCACTGGTCGGCGCTCATCTTCTCCCGGGTCTCGATGTGCACGGCCTCGGAGTGGCCGAAGAACACCGGCACACGCACGGCGGTGGGGTTCACCAGGATACTCTCGTCGTCCATGATCTTGTTGGTTTCCCAGACCATTTTCATTTCTTCCTTGGTGTAACCGTTATCCTGGAAGACGTCGATGTGCGGCAGTACATTGAAAGCAATCTGCTTCGGGTAGACTTCTGCCTTGATTTCCTTTGCATTCAACAGGTTCGCTGTCTGCCCGGCCAACTCGTCGATAGCCTCCTTGCCGGTGCCGGAGACCGCCTGGTAGGTGCAGACATTGATGCGTTCAATACCCACGGCATCATGGATCGGCTTCAGCGCCACCAGCATCTGGATGGTGGAGCAGTTGGGGTTGGCGATGATGCCGTGATCCTTGTAGCGGGCGATCTTGTCCGGGTTGACCTCCGGCACCACCAGCGGGATCTCGTCGTCGTAACGGAACTGCGAGGTGTTGTCGATCACCACACAGCCGGCCGCGGCCGCCTTCGGCGCATACTCCTTTGATATAGATGCGCCTGCGGAGAACAGGCCGATCTGCGTTTTCGAGAAATCGAAATCGGCGAGGTTCTGCACCGTGAGCATCTTGTGCCCGAACTTCACCTGGCTGCCGGCGGAACGTTCGCTGGCCAGCGGGTACACCTCGCCAACCGGGAATTTGCGCTCGGCGAGGATCTCCAGCATGACTTCACCGACCGCGCCGGTTGCGCCGACCACGGCGACATCAAATTTACGACTCATAATGACTCCTGTTCCTGAATATTCAAAGCGCCGCCACTACGGCATCACCCATTTGTGCGGTACCCACGCTCGCCTGCCCTTCCGCCGCAATATCCGGCGTCCGCAGCCCCTGGTCAAGCACCTTGCCCACGGCGGCCTCAATACGATCAGCCGGTTCTGTCCGGCCGAAGCTGTAGCGCAACATCATCGCCACCGACAGGATCGTCGCCAGCGGGTTCGCCACGCCCTGCCCGGCAATATCCGGGGCCGAACCGTGGATCGGTTCGTACATACCCTTGCCGTTGGCGTCCAGTGAAGCAGATGGCAACATCCCGATAGAACCGGTCAGCATCGCGGCGGCATCGGAAAGAATATCGCCGAACAGGTTACCGGTAACGATCACATCGAATTGCTTCGGCGCGCGCACCAGTTGCATGGCAGCGTTATCCACATACATGTGGCTGAGCTCGACATCCGGGTAGTCCTTTGCCAGCCGCAACATGACCTGCCGCCACAGTTCGGTCACTTCCAGCACGTTGGCCTTGTCCACCGAGCACAGGCGCTTGCCGCGCTTCTGCGCAATCTCGAAAGCGGAACGGCCAATGCGCTCGATCTCGGACTCGCGGTATACCAGCGTGTTGAACCCTTCCTGCTCGCCGTTATCCAACGTGCGCACACCGCGCGGCTGACCAAAATAAATACCGCCGGTCAGTTCACGCACGATCATGATGTCCAGGCCGGACACCACCTCGGGCTTCAGTGTCGACGCATCGGCCAGCTGCGGGTAAAGAATGGCCGGGCGCAGATTGGAAAACAGCTTCAGTTCGCCACGCAGTCCCAGCAGGCCCTGTTCCGGCCGCAGCGGGCGATCCAGCGACTCGTACTGCGGGCCACCCACAGCACCAAGCAAAATGGCATCAGCCTCGCGCGCCTGTACCAGCGTATCCTCCGGCAGCGGGTAGCCCTTGGCGTCATAGGCCGAACCGCCAACCAGGCCCTGTTCCAGTTCGACCGACAGGCCATCGGCTTTCAGCCGGTCCAGTACCTTGACCGCTTCCGCGACAATCTCCGGGCCGATACCGTCGCCGGGGAGAATCAGAATTTTTTTCATCGTCATATTTTCCTGTAGTTAAACCGGTAAGCCCACACCATTATTCCCCCCCTGTGTAGATACCATCTCCCTCAGATCTGCTCAAGCCCAGTTTGACGGGTTTGAGGCAGATAGGGGGTTTGGTGTTTCAATACACCAAAACAAATCTGGACCAATTTGCGCATAGCGGCCCCAATAGCGGACATTTTGGACTTCCCATTGCGTAGCAAACGATCATATTGACACTTGATGTCCGGGTTATGCTGCTTGGCAACAATGGCAGCCATGTACAGTTTAGCGCGTATCGGCGCATTGCCAGCCTTGGATAAATGTGCGCGACCATGAACGCTGGTGCCCGATTCATGCTGCACGGGAACTAAGCCCAGAAAGGCCGCACATTGTGATGCTGTCGTAAAACCACGACTACGGATCACAGCGACCATCTGCTGCGCGATGACCGGCCCAACACCGGGGATACTTTCAAGCAAACTGCGATCACGCTTTAATTGCGGGTGCCGATCAATATGCTCGTCAATCAAGGATTGTAGCCGGTTCTTTTCGGCTTCCAGTTGTCGATACATCGTCTCGATGGAGGTTAATACCTCATCCGAGACACGCGTGATCCGGGCTTTTTCCAGACGATTCAGCTCCCGTTGCATATCCTGTTTGA
>JALWRY010000360.1 GCA_027080445.1 Thiohalobacter sp.
GAAACACCAAACCCCCTATCTGCCTCAAACCCGTCAAACTGGGCTTGAGCAGATCTGAGGGAGATGGTATCTACGGGTGGGGGGAGTCGGGGAACATCCTGCCGCCCGGTTATTTTTTCGTAACAGACGGCTACATTTCATAAAAGGCTTCTGATACAATAGCTGGGATGTCTTCCGGGGCCGGCGGTAAATTGGCGGTTTCCGGGTTTTTACGGTGGGCCATTGGCCCATTTTTTATTTGTGGTGAAAATGTATGCCGCGTGAATCGGCGGAACTCCGCGCGCTCCTGGAGCCGGCGGTCACAGCACTGGGTTTTGAGCTGGTCGGGGTGGAGTTTATTCGCGCCAAACAGGGTGTGCTGCGGGTATACATTGATAGTGAGCAGGGCATTACAGTGGATGACTGCAAGGCGGTCAGCCACCAGGTGAGCGGTATCCTCGATGTTGAGGATCCGATTCGCGGGCAGTACACGCTGGAAGTGTCGTCGCCCGGGCTGGATCGACCGCTGTACCAGATGAAAGATTTCGAACGTTTTGCCGGGCATGAAATCGCCATGCAGCTGACGGCTGCGGTGAATGGCCGGCGTAAATTCCAGGGCACCCTGATGGGCCTGAGAGATGATCAGGTGGTGTTGCAGATGGGTGAGGAAGAACTGGTGGTGGCGCTGGACGAGATCGACCGTGCGCGGCTGGTTCCCGATTTTGATTCGCATCGTGCGGAGGGTGCGTGAATGAGTAAAGAAATTCTTCTGGTCGTAGATGCCGTCTCTAACGAGAAGAGCATCAGTAAGGAAATTATTTTCGGCGCCATCGAGGCGGCACTGGCGTCGGCGACCAAAAAGTGCCACGAGGAAGACATCGAGGCGCGTGTCGAGATTGACCGCGAAACCGGGGACTACAAAACCTACCGGCGCTGGGAAGTGGTCGAGGAACATCCCGAGACCGAAGCGGAGGATGACGACGAAGAGGGCGGTTTCCGCCATCCCAGTCGGCAGATCCTGCTGGAAGAGGCGCGCAAGCAGAACCCCGATATCCAGGTTGGTGACTATATCGAGGAAGAAATCGAGTCTGTCGATTTCGGCCGCATCGGTGCGCAGACGGCCAAGCAGGTCATCGTGCAGAAAGTCCGTGAAGCCGAGCGCGCCCAGGTCGTCGAAGCCTACGCCGACCGGGTTGGCGAGCTGGTGACCGGCATCGTCAAGCGTGTCGAGCGCGGCAATGTCTACCTGGATCTTGGCGGTAACGCCGAAGCCATTATTTATCGTGAGGAAATGATTCCACGCGAAGCAGTGCGCCCCGGCGACCGTCTGCGAGGCTATCTCAAGGAAGTGCGCAGCGAACAGCGTGGCCCGCAACTGTTTGTCAGCCGTGTGGCGCCGGAATTCCTGGTGGAGCTGTTCAAGCTGGAAGTGCCGGAAGTCGGCCAGGATCTGATCGAGATCCTCGGCGCCGCCCGCGACCCGGGCATGCGCGCCAAGATCGCGGTGAAATCCAACGACCCGCGTATCGACCCGGTGGGCGCCTGTGTCGGCATGCGCGGTTCGCGTGTGCAGACTGTCTCGACGGAACTTGCAGGCGAGCGCGTGGATATTATCCTTTGGGATGAGAACCCGGCGCAGTTTGTCATCAATGCCATGTCACCGGCCGAGGTCGTGTCGATCGTGGTCGATGAAGACAAGCACAGCATGGATGTCGCCGTCGCCAACGAGCAGCTGTCGCAGGCAATCGGCCGTGGCGGTCAGAACGTGCGCCTGGCCAGCCAGCTGACCGGCTGGGAACTGAACGTCATGGATGAGCAGCAGGCCGCGGAGAAATCCGAGGAAGAAATGAAAGCCTTGACCAAACTGTTCATGGACGACCTGGATGTTGACGAGGAAGTCGCAGTGATCCTGGTGCAGGAAGGTTTCTCGACCGTCGAGGAAATTGCCTATGTGCCCAACAGCGAGCTGTTGCAGATCGAGGAATTCGAGGAAGACATCGTCGAGGAACTGCGCGGCCGTGCCCGCGATGTGTTGCTCACCAGGGCGATTACCAGCGAGGAGAACCTGGGCGGCAGCCGTCCGGCGGACGATTTGCTGGAGATGGAAGGTATGGACGAAGACCTGGCCTTTACGCTGGCAGGCAAGGGCATCATCACCATGGAAGACCTGGCTGAGCAGGCCATTGATGACCTGATGGATATCGAGGGCATGGACGAAGAGCGCGCCGGAAAACTGATTATGACCGCTCGTGCTCCCTGGTTTGCGGAAGAAGAACAAGGGTAGCCGTCGAGGAGACGCTTTACGATGACCGACGTTACGGTACGACAGTTTGCAGATGTAGTTGGCTTGCCCGTGGATCGCCTGTTGGCGCAACTGGGCGAAGCGGGTATGGAAATTTCCGATGCAGATGACACCATCTCCGACAAGGAGAAGATGCAACTGCTGAGCTATTTGCGCCAGAGCCATGGCAGATCCAGTGCGCCTGCCGAAGTTGCGCAGCCGAAGAAAGTGACGCTGCGGCGTAAAATGCACACAGAGCTGAAAACCGGTTCAACGGGACGCGGTAGTACCACCAAGACCGTCAGTGTCGAGGTGCGGAAAAAACGCACCTACGTTAAACGCGCCGAACTGGTGGCGGAAGAACAGGATCGGCTCAAACAGGAAGCCGAGGAAAAGGCGCGCCTGTTAGCCGAGCGTGAGGCCAAACTTCAGGCCGAAAAGGACGCCCTGCGTCGCGCCGAGGAAGAGGCGCAACGCAAGCAGGAGGAAGAGCGCAAGCGTGGCGAGGAAGCCAGGCGCCAGAAGGAAGAGGAAGAGGCACGCAAGGCCAAAGAGGTGGAGAGCAAGGCAAGCGAAGACGCCCAGGCACAGGCGCGCGCCGAGCAGGAAGCGCGCCAGCAAAAATCCGAGAAGGAGCGCAAGACGCGTCACCGCGACGACCAGCCCACCCGTTATGGCCGCAAGGAATTGCACGTTGCCAAGGGCAAGGGCGGACGACGCAAGAAACCCAGCGGTCGGCGCGCCAAAGTGGCCGTTACGCCTTCCGGTGAGCACGGTTTCGAGCGTCCCACGGCGCCGGTGGTGCACGAGGTGGAGATCCCGGAAGCCATTTCCGTTGGCGAGCTGGCGCAGAAACTTTCCATCAAGGCCACTGAACTGATCAAGTCACTCATGAAGATGGGCGTGATGGCAACCATCAACCAGACGCTTGACCAGGATACGGCCGTATTGCTGGTCGAGGAACTGGGCCACATTGCCAAACAGGTCTCCGAGAATGACCTGGAAATCGAGATTGAACAGCAGGCCGCTGCGGAAGTGACCGGCGAGAAAGTGCCGCGTCCGCCGGTTGTGACCATTATGGGCCATGTCGATCACGGCAAGACCTCGCTGCTCGACTACATTCGCAGCACGCGGGTGGCATCAGGTGAGGCGGGTGGCATTACCCAGCATATCGGCGCCTACCATGTAGAAACGGACAAGGGCACCATCAGCTTCCTCGATACCCCGGGCCACGCGGCGTTTACCGCCATGCGCGCACGCGGCGCCAAGGTGACGGATATCGTGATCCTGGTGGTCGCTGCCGACGACGGCGCCATGCCGCAGACC
>JALWRY010000361.1 GCA_027080445.1 Thiohalobacter sp.
GATACACCGTTCGGTAAATGAATACACCACTCGCTATCGACAACGGCTCCAATGGCCTGCGCCCGCTGAAACCGCGCTGGACGCATGGGTGGCAGTACACCTTTCTTGACCAGCATCTTCTTGCCTGCATACATTGCCTGTGCGGCAAGGCCATGGTCTGCGGCATATGCGGCAATGGTTTTTCCTGATGCCTCACAGGCCTTAACCTGTTCCAGCCAGTAGCGCTGGCGTTCCGTCAGCGCAGTCCCTTCTGTTTCACTCATCTGCTTGCTCCACTGTGATTGAAATAGCACAGCGTGCAGAGAAACGCTTCAGACTGATAGGGTGGGGTTTATTTGACGCTTACTATTATGTCGCGCGAGGTAGCAGAGCAGCGTCGCGGTTTTAATCCTTGGGCTGTTCCCAGGGATAGGGCGAAGGGAGTATCCCTCTTTTTCGATGATCTGCTCGATGCAAAGTTACGGGAATTCAAACCGCGTTATGCAGAGGCCGAGGGCGCATTTCTCGGCAAGTTTCGCCATCTCCACACCGATATATACGGCAACCGGGAATTCGTCGAGTACCTGCACAACCGAGGCAAGTTCTTCGACCACGAGGAGAGGCGTGAGCGTGACCTGATTCTGATCGATTACTATGAGGTATCGTACTTTACATTTAGTCGTCTAAATGCGTAATATGATGACATGATTACACGATCTCTCTGGCTGGACCGAATACAACAGGCCTGGACCCGGCGGTCTATTGTCTGGTTGTCCGGTGTGCGCCGGGTGGGCAAGACGACGCTGACCCGAATGCTGCCTGACGCGGTGTACATGAACTGTGATCTGCCCTCCACCCAGCGAGCGCTGGAGGATCCGGAGTTGTATCTCGACAGCCAGGCGAAGGGCAGCGTGTTGGTTTTCGATGAGGTGCATCATCTTGATGACCCCAGCCGTTTGCTGAAGATTGCCGCAGACGAATACCCCCATCTAAAAGTGCTGGCTACCGGTTCTTCCACGTTGGCGGCAACCCGGAAGTTTCGCGACACGCTTACCGGGCGCAAGCAGGCGATTCACCTGTGTCCGGTGCTCTGGGAGGAGTGCGATGATCCTTTCGGTGTGCCTGATCTGAACCACCGCCTTTTACACGGTGGTTTACCCGAGCCATTGTTGGCGGCGCACAAGGATGCGGCATTTTTCAACGAATGGATTGACAGTTTCTATGCGCGGGACATTCTGGAGCTGTTTGGCATCCGCAACCGCCAGGGCTTCCTGTCGCTGTTTCGGCTTTTGCTGCGGCAAAGCGGCGGGCAACTGGACTACAGTCAGCTGGCGAATTTGAGCGAGTTGAGCCGCGCCACGGTCAAGGCGCATATCGAGGCCATGCAGATCGCCCATGCGGTGCATCTGTTGCGCCCCTTTCATGGCGGTGGCAAGCGTGAGATCGTCAGCCGGCCCAAGTGTTATGCCTTCGATACGGGCTTCGTTACCTTTGAAAAAGGTTGGGATACGATTCGCGACGATGACCGGGGGCTGTTGTGGGAGCATCTCGTTCTGGACAGCTTGCGCTTCCGTTTCGCCGACGAGGATATTTTCTACTGGCAAGACAAGTCACGCCGGGAAGTGGATTTCGTGATCCGGCGAGGACGTGACCGCGTCGATGTCGTCGAATGCAAGATCAATCCGGACAAATTCGATGCCGCGCCGGTTGAGGTGTTACGCGCCCTCTATCCAAAAGGTGACAATTATATTGCGAGTCCCGCCGTGAAAAAGCCGTACAAGGTTCGACGCGGCAAGTTGGTCTTTACAGCCTGCTCTACCCGCGATCTGGCGCCATGAAGCCCGGAGAACACAAAATCGTCCAGGCACGCATCCTCGTATACGCCGAGGCGAGGGCGCGTTGCTCGGGCAGTTCCGCCACTTCATAAATAAGGTCATCACACTGATCCTATTTATGCTATATTTATATCATCATCCTGACTCTAATTGCTGATTATGCGTCAAGTATCTGATAAAGAAATAGAAATCCGCCTCCGCCTGGATAACCCCTGGTGGCAGGCTGGGCAGGGGATAGATGCGGACTATCGGGAATTTCCGCGTCGCGCCTATCTGCCGGACTTTTCACAACTGGTGAAGGCGATGGGGGTGAACCGGGCGGTGGTGCTGCTTGGCCCTCGGCGGGTGGGTAAGACCATCATGGTGTATCACGCCATCCAGTGGTTGATGGACGAAGCCGGCATCAGCGGTCGGGACATCCTGTATCTTTCGCTGGAAACGCCCATCTATTCCGGCCTGGCGCTGGAGGCGCTGGTGCGCCGTTTTCAGGGGCTGTTCGATCGGCCGGCCCGCACACCCCTCTATGTATTTTTCGATGAAATCCAGTATCTCAAGGAATGGGAAATTCACCTGAAGTCGCTGGTCGATACCTTTCGTGATATTCAGTTTGTCGCAACCGGTTCGGCTGCGGCGGCGCTGAAGGCCAAGAGCGTGGAATCCGGCGCCGGGCGTTTTACCGAGTTTCAGTTGCCTCCGCTCACCTTCGCGGAATATCTGCGC
Source organism: Thiohalobacter sp. (assembly GCA_027080445.1). Taxonomy (GTDB): domain Bacteria; phylum Pseudomonadota; class Gammaproteobacteria; order DSM-19610; family DSM-19610; genus Thiogranum. Next base: position 2,535 of record JALWRY010000361.1, read on the forward strand.
TTTGTGGAGCGCGAGGATGATCTGATTATCGAGCGCGGTGAGGCGGGTGAGCCAGGGCGTTTTTCCACCCCTGACATTCTGGGACTGAACGAGGAATTCATCCGCTATCTGAATTTCGGCGGGTTTCCCGAGGCGGTATTTTCCGAACGTATCCAGGCCAACCCGCGCCGTTATATCAAGAGCGATATTATCGACAAGGTTTTGATGCGGGATTTGCCGATTCTCTACGGCATCAGCGACATTCAGGAACTCAACAGTTTGTTTAACACCCTGGCCTACAATACGGGCCTGGAGGTCAGCCTGGCGGGGCTGGCGCAGACCTCGCATGTGGCGAAGAACACCTTGATCCGCTATGTGGAGTACCTCGAAGCGGCTTTCCTGATCAAGCGTGTGCGCCGGATTGATGCCGATGCCCGGCATTTCAAGCGCATGACGACGTTCAAACTGTATTTAACCAATCCCACCATGCGTGCCGCGCTGTTTGGCCCCATTGCGGAAAATGATGAGGCGATGGGCCCCTTGGCCGAAACAGCGGTGTTCAGCCAGTGGCTGCATAATTCGGCCTATATCCAGTCGCTGCATTATGCCCGCTGGAACCGGGGTGAAGTGGATCTGGTGAGTCTGGAGCCGGGGACACAACGGCCCCGATTTGCCATCGAGGTCAAATGGTCGGACCGTGTGGTGGAAGATTCGAGACTGTTGCGCCAGCTGGCCGCGTTCGCCAAACGCCATACCTTAAGCCGCACACCACTGGCGACGACGTGCTCATACACGGGCCATATCAAGGTGGACGATGTTGAAATAGAATTGACGCCGACGGCTTTGCACTGCTACACGGTGGCGCGTAATACACTGGAGCGTCAACGCATCACCTGACCGACAATCGACTAAACGATGAAGCCCTCCGAACACAAAACCGTCCAGGCACGCATCCTCGCATACGCCGAGGCCATCGGCTGGACGTTTGTGTCGCGTGAGGAAGCCGAGCAACGGCGCGGTTTCGATCCGGAGGCGTCCCCCAAAGACAGGGCGAAGGGGGTAT
>JALWRY010000362.1 GCA_027080445.1 Thiohalobacter sp.
ACAATATGGACAAGTTGCACGCCATGGCGGAAGCGCTGATCAAATACGAAACCATCGATGCTGACCAGATCGATGACATCATGTCCGGCAAAACGCCGCGTCCGCCGCAGGACTGGGACGATGACCCCTCGCGTGGCAATGGCAGTAGTAGTAGCGCAGCCTCTGCCGGGCAGGACAGCAGCAGCAAGGACAGCACGGACAGTGACCCGATTGGTGGCCCGGCCGGCCAGCACTAGCGCGCTTCGTCCTGCAGCCATGCAACTGGACTGCAACGGCAGGGTACTCGACCTGTCGCGTCCGCAAGTGATGGGCGTACTCAACGTCACCCCCGATTCATTTTCCGACGGGGGTGATTTTTTTTCGCCTGAAAAAGCCCTGCAACACGCGCTGGACATGCAGGCGGCCGGCGCCGCAATCATCGACGTCGGCGGGGAATCGACTCGTCCCGGCGCGGTACAGGTGCAGTTGCAGGAAGAGCTGGACCGGGTCATCCCGGTAATCGAGGCACTCCAGTCCCGGCTCGATGTACCGATATCCATTGACACGCAGAAGCCGCAGGTGATGCGTGCCGCGATTGCGGCCGGTGCCGGCTTGATCAACGACGTCAACGCCTTGCGTGCACCCGGGGCGGTCGAGGCCGCCGTGGACTGTGCGGTGCCGGTGTGCCTGATGCATATGCAGGGCGACCCGCGCACCATGCAGGCCAACCCGGATTACGGTGATGTCGTGACCGAGGTGCGTGATTTCCTGCTTCAGCGCGCGGCAGTCTGCGAGCAGGCCGGCATCCCGGCATCACGTATCCTGCTGGACCCCGGGTTCGGGTTTGGCAAGACCGTTGAGCAGAACCTGGGTTTGCTGGCGGGACTTGATACACTGGCGAACACGGCGTACCCGCTGCTGGTGGGGCTGTCGAGGAAGTCGATGATTGGCCAGTTACTCGGGCTGGAGGTGGCGGAACGTCTGCCCGCCAGCCTGGCGTTGGCTGTGCTGGCCGTGGAGCGGGGGGCAAGGCTGGTCCGTGCGCATGATGTTGCCGCGACCTGGCAGGCCTTGCAGGTGTGTATTGCATTACAGGAAGCCGGTAAGAGGTAGTCAGGATGGGTAGAAAATTTTTCGGGACAGACGGTATTCGCGGGCGTGTGGGTGAATACCCGATTAACGCCGAGTTCATGCTGAAACTGGGCTGGGCCATGGGCCGTGTGCTTGGCAACGGCGCGGCGACACGTGTCGTGATCGGCAAGGACACGCGTATTTCCGGCTACATGTTCGAGTCGGCGCTGGAAGCGGGGCTGTCCGCCGCGGGTGTCGATATTCGCCTGCTTGGTCCCATGCCGACGCCGGGTATTGCGTATCTAACGCGCACGCTGCACGCCTGTGCGGGCATTGTGATCAGTGCGTCCCACAACCCCCACCACGATAACGGCATCAAGTTTTTCTCCGCCGATGGCATGAAATTGCCCGATGAAGTGGAAGCGGCGATCGAAGAGGAACTTGAAAAACCCATGGTCACCGTGTCCTCGGAACGCCTGGGCAAGGCAGAGCGGGTTGAAGACGCGCGCGGCCGTTATATCGAATTCTGCAAGAGTACGATTCCCTCGCGGCTTTCGCTGGCGGGCAGGAAGATCGTCGTCGATTGCGCCAATGGCGCGACCTACCATATCGCACCCAGCGTGCTCGACGAACTGGGTGCGGAGGTGGTCACCATCGGCGCCACGCCGGATGGGCTGAACATCAATGATGGTGTGGGTTCCACCCAGCCGCAGGCGCTGTGTGACGAAGTGGTGCGGCAGCAGGCGGAACTGGGTATTGCGCTCGATGGCGATGGTGATCGCCTGATCATGGTGGATCACAAGGGTGAAATTGTCGATGGCGACGAGCTGCTGTATATCATTGCCGCCTCCCGTCAGGCGGTGGGCCAGTTGCACGGCCCGGTGATCGGCACGCTGATGACAAATCTCGGCCTGGAGCATGCTTTCCGCGACCAGGGTATTGCGTTCATGCGCGCGAGTGTGGGCGACCGTTACGTCATGGAGTTGCTGAAAGCCCATAACGGTGTGCTCGGTGGCGAGTCTTCGGGGCATATCATCTGTCTCGACCGGACCTCGACCGGCGACGGTATCGTGTCCGCCCTGCAGGTGCTGGCGTCGCTGGTGCAATCCGGCAAGTCCCTGCATGAACTCAAGCGGGGCATGAACAAGTACCCGCAGCACATGATCAATGTCCCGCTGGCGCGGCGCATCGATATTGAAGACAGTGCATTGATACAGGATGCCGTACGTGAGGCCGAGACCTGCCTCAGTGACAAGGGACGGGTGCTGTTACGGCCATCCGGCACCGAACCGCTGATACGTGTCATGGTCGAGGGTGAGGACGGTGCGCTGGTGCTGTCGCAGGCGCAACGACTCGCCGAGGTGGTCGAGCAGGCTGTCGAAGCCGCCAGCGAAACGGCCTGAGCGTTACATGCGCCTGTTACGGCGGATTTCCCTGTTGTCGCTGGCAGGCGTTGGCGTGATCGCGGTCCTGTTTGCCCTGAACCTGCGCACCTATCACCGTTTGACCAATGAAGCACCGGTCGCCAGGCTCACTTTTCAGCCGGTCGCGGCGCAACAGTACCGGGTTGAACTGCTCAGTGGCGATTTCTGCACCCCCCGGACCTTCCTGCTGTACGGCGATGAGTGGCGGCTGGATGCACACTTCCTCAAATGGAAACCCTGGGCCAATGTCCTTGGCCTGAATGCCCGCTACCGGCTCGACCGGCTTGGTGGACGTTACCGGGACGTCGTGCAGGAAAATGCACGCCCCCACGTGGCCTGGTCCTTGTCCGCGCCCGGGGTCTTCGACCCTGCCCGGCTGGCCGGGCGTTTCCTGGGGGCGTTGTCGCCACTGGACACGGAATATGGCAGTTCCGTCTACCAGGCGATCGATCCGGGCTACGCCTACACCGTTTACCGGGGGCAGAGCGGCCTGCTGGTGCGCAAGTCGCCCCTGGCGTCGATCCACCGCCATGGCGACAGCCTGGTGATTCCGATCGAATCCTCCTGCGTTTCCGCCGGCGATTGATTTTTACGGGGTATCCCGCTACGCTACGCGGCTATTTTCAAGGGCTTGCAGGAGATACGCATGCGTCAGACACTGGTCGCCGGGAACTGGAAACTCAACGGTTCACTGGAAAGCATTAAACAACTGGTTGCCGGTATTCTTGCCGGCGCCGGGGAAACCGGGGCTACGCAGATTGCGGTGTGTCCTCCGTTTGTTTACATCCCGCTGGTTTCGAACCTGCTGGCCGACAGCAAGGTCGGCCTGGGCAGCCAGGATATCAGCGACCAGGAATCCGGCGCCTTTACCGGTGAAGTGTCCGGCCCGATGCTCAAAGACTTCAACTGCAGCTACGCCATTGTCGGGCACTCCGAACGTCGCGCCCTGTACGGCGAGGACGATGCCTTTACGGCACGCAAGTTTGCCGCCGCCCGCCGCGCCGGTCTGACCCCGATTTTATGCGTGGGCGAGACGCTGGAAGAACGCGAGCAGGGGATTACCGAAGCGGTGGTCGCGCGTCAGCTGGACGCGGTGATCGAG
>JALWRY010000363.1 GCA_027080445.1 Thiohalobacter sp.
GATCAAGCAAATCCGCAAAGTGCTCGGTACCAAGTAACGGCAGGACCACGTCCGGGAGCCACTTCTGTTAACATACAGCCCGTGGCGGGGCGATACAAAATTTCAATCAGTAAACGGATCCTGGTGATTTTGTCTGTTGCCCTGTTAGCAGGCGCTATCTTGCACACCTCACCGGAACCCGCGCCTGCTAATACCCATGAACCGGCAAGGATCGGGGCTACACTACCGCCAGATCTTCTGAACGTCCCTGTTGAATACGAGCGCCGGGTCAGGCCTGTTCTGGAACGGCGCTGTGTCGTATGCCACGGCTGTTACGACGCGCCCTGCCAATTGAAGCTCTCTTCACAGGAAGGACTGCAGCGCGGCGCCAGTGAAGAGCGGGTTTATAACCCTACACGTATCGAGGCCATGCAGCCGACACGGCTGTTCATCGATGCCAAAAGCACAGCAGAATGGCGTACCCGCGGTTTCCACCCGGTACTCAATGAGACACAAAACACCCCTGAAAATAATCTGAACAAGTCGGTGCTGTACCGCCTGCTGAAACTGAAGCAACAGCATCCACAGCCCGGTTCCAGACAGCTGCCTGACAACTTTACCCTGGGGCTTAACCGTGAGCAGACCTGCCCAACACTGGACTCCATGGATGAATTTACCCGGGAACACCCACTCTGGGGTATGCCTTACGCCATGCCAGACCTGTCAAAGCAGGAATACCGGACCCTCGTTTCATGGCTTGCCCAGGGCGCACCGGCGCCGGCGCCACCCGGCCCCTCCGTTACTGTGCTGCCACAGATCAAACAATGGGAAAACTTCCTGAATCAGCCATCCAACAAGCAACGCCTGGTCAGTCGTTATCTCTATGAACACCTGTTTCATGCACACATTCATTTTGCCGGCTCACCGGCACGGGAATTTTACCGGCTGGTACGCTCTACCACGCCACCGGGAAAAACGATTGGCGAGATCCCGACAATTCTGCCCTACGATGACCCGGGAGCCGCACCCTTTTACTACCGACTACTGAAATATAATCCGAGTATCGTCGTAAAAAATCATATCGTCTACGAATTCTCCCGGAAACGCATGCAACGCTATCGTGAACTCTTCCTGGAACCCGAATACGAGGTGCGCAAACTCCCCCCCTACCGGACTGATACCGCCTCCAATCCGTTCAAGACATTCATTGATCTACCCATCAAGTCACGCTACCGGTTTCTCCTCGACGATGCTCGCTTCTTTGTTGAGGGGTTTATCAAGGGTCCGGTGTGTCGCGGACAAATTGCGCTGGATGTCATTGAAGACCAGTTCTGGGTCATGTTTTTTGATCCGGAACAGGACATGTTCACCAACGATGCCCAGTTCATTGGTAAGGTGGCCGATGACCTGCAACTGCCAACTGACCGCCGCAACTCACTGGATATTACCAGCATCTGGACGGATTACTGGAAACGCCAGCGCCGTTACCTGGAAACCAAGCAGGCCATGTTCGAAAAGATCAACACGCATGATATCAAACATGCGCTGACGTATATCTGGGATGGCGGCGGCAATAACCCCAATGCCACCCTGACAGTGTTTCGGCACTTCGATAGTGGCTCGGTAAGCTATGGGTTGGTCGGCAGCAACCCGGAGACGGCCTGGATTATCGATTACCCCCTGCTTGAGCGGATTCATTACCTGCTGGTGGCCGGATATAACGTCTATGGCAATATTGTCCACCAGGTGAATACCCGCATCTATATGGACTTCCTGCGCATGGAAGGTGAGGATTATTTTCTGGCTTTTCTCCCGGCTGACCGGCGTAAGGCCATACGTGACAGCTGGTATAGCGGCCTGCGTACCGGCGTGGAAGAACTGTTCAGTGCGCCACAGGGCTGGTTGCAGGTGGACTCGGTACGAGGTTACAAGACCGATAAGCCGCAACAGGAGCTCTACCGATACATCAAGGAACGCACCGCCGGTATCGCGCACCAGGCCGATGCACTCAACCAGTGTGGAAGCGGTGACTGCCTTGACCGGCCCGATGATGCAGACGTTGCGCGGGTCGACAAGGCGATGGAAGCCATTGCGCAGATACACGGCGCCAATCTGCACGCCTTCCCCGATACCGCCTTTGTAAAAGTCAGAATGGACAAGTCGAAACAGGATCTGGCCTACACCCTGATCCGTAACAAGGCCTACAAGAATGTTTCATCTTTCCTTGCCGACGAACATGAGCGGGACAGGTCGGATATTGACCAGGACACGATGACCGTTGTGAAGTGGCTGGAAGGCTCTTATCCCAACTTTTTCTTTTCCGTGCCACTGTCAAAGATCGAGAAGTTCGCCGAGCACTGCGCCGCCATTCATGATCGAAAAGATTTTGAAGCCTTTGTCGATCAATATGGCGTACGGCGTACCAACCCTGCATTCTGGAAACTGGCCGACTGGTTCCAGGACGAACTTGCACGCAAGCAACCCGTCAAGGCGGGGTTGCTGGATCTTAACCGCTACCAGAATCGCTAGGCAAACAGGCATTTATGTCTGCTTCGCCATGTGCCTTTCACAACGACACCAGGTGCAATCACAGTTGCAGGGGCAGGCATAACCCCCGAGCCATTCCGATCCCAGATCCCTATTTTCCCCTGATACTGACTCCGACAATTTAAGATGTCGTCGCTTGAGCACTTTCCGGCCTTCCTATTTGGCGCCTTATACCCAGCTGTACCTATGTACAGGTTGGGGTTGCTTAGAATATGACCAACGCCACCATATGAAAAGCATAGAACCTGTGTGCTACACACATGTTAACGGGCTTGAAAATATCTGCCCGGTCAAGGGAAGCTAAGCCTGTTTTCTTCCTGGTCGTGCTCTGTGTACTAGCGTAACCACGCCAGTTCCTGGCAGACAGGCCGGAACCTGGAACAAAAAACCAATATCTACGGGGGCCGGAACGTGAAACCATCCTCGCAGTGACCTACCTGATCGTGGTATTTTCCATTACGGTTCAGGAATTGACTATTGGTCGCCTGATCCAACACTGGAGCCTTTAACCCCATTGAGATAAACAGATGAATTCCGAACCTGACAGAAATTCACTCGCCCTGGACCGTACGGTACTCGCCAACGAAAGAACCTATGCCGCATGGATACGCACCGGCCTGGCTTCACTCATGACCGGTCTTGGCATTGCCCGGTTTCTCGTGGACAGTATGCCGCTCTGGAGTATCCGGACGATTGCAGCAATACTGCTTGCTTTCAGCGCTGTCGCGTTCTTTCTTGCCGCCTGGCGTTATGAACATTTACACGTAGGGATGGTGCATCTCGATGTCAGGACGATCCCCGTTGGAATGGTGAAGCTCTCCAGTTTTGTACTTATCGTTTGCTCTTTGATTGCTCTCGTTGGTTTATGGTACATAACACCTTCGTTGTGAAGAGTAGATCGTCATTATTCTATGTACGCCTCACGGGTGTACAGGCGCCACATTAACACCGAGGTTATACACCAGTTCACCACCAAAATAGGCTGCCGTCAGAAGAATACCAACGCCATGCATTCGGATAATATTAGGGCACAAGTT
>JALWRY010000364.1 GCA_027080445.1 Thiohalobacter sp.
CCCCATAGAACCAGTTGGCCACGTAGATATGGCTGACACGGCGTTTCATGATGGTGCCGAAAAACACAATGGCGTAGACCACCCAGACGATGGCGATAAGGATATCGATCGGCCATTCCAGTTCTGCATACTCGCGGCTGCTGGTGATGCCCAGCGGCAGGGTAATGGCGGCCAGAACGATAACGAGTTGCCAGCCCCAGAAGGTAAAGGCCGCGAGCTTGTCGGAAATCAGCCGTACCTGACAGGTGCGCTGTACCACGTAGTACGAGGTGGCGAACAGGGCGCAGCCGCCGAAGGCGAAAATTACGGCGTTGGTATGCAGGGGACGCAGCCGGCTGAAGGTGATCCAGGGGATGTCCATATTGAGTTGCGGCCAAACCAGTTCTGCGGCGATAAACACGCCGACCAGCATGCCGACAATGCCCCAGACGACGGTCATCACGGTGAACTGGCGCACAACCCTGTAGTTATACGTGGTCTGTGAGTCCATAGCGTATTCCTGTCAGTTGATAAGTTTCGTGTGGTTGAGACGCAACAGAGGCCGAAGCCTCTGTTGCATCAGTTAAAGATAGGTCACTCAGAACTTTTTACCAACACCCAGCATGACGACCAGGGGGTTGATATCAACGTCGGCATTGCCTACGCCGCCACTCACGTGCGCCCGGGTATTCATATCGATATACCAGACCTGCGCGCTGAGCAGATAGTTATTGTCGAAGGTATAATCGACGCCGGCTTCACCGGCCAGGCCCCAGCTGTCTTCAAGATTAAGATTAAGGCTGTTTATTGCACCGTGGGTATCTTCGCCGAAGAAATACGTGTAGTTCACGCCGGCGCCGACGTACGGGTGAATGTTGGGAGAGACATTGAAGTGATACTGGGCGGTGAGTGTCGGTGGCAGTGCTTTGGTCTCACCCACTTTACCTGTGCCTGAAAGCGCACCGCTGTTTCCCCTGATATCAACGCTGAATGGCCATGAGCCCAGCAGGCCGACGCCGATGTTGTCGGTCACCATATAGGTAAAGGTCAGGCCCAGGCTGTCCGCGTTGTCTACGCTGACATCACCGGCAACGCCAGAGAAGTTATTGGCGCTGTCATTCGGCGTAGCGTGGGCCCAGCCCGCGCGTGCGATAAAATCTCCCGACTCGTAGGCCATGAGGGGCATGGAGGCGAGACTGCTGATCAGGGCTGCGCCGAGCACAGCTTTCTTCAAGGTACCCATGGTTGTACTCCTCTGTAGACATTCAGGGTTGAGGCGTACTGTGCAAGAATGCAGTATGTTGATCATTGACGCAGATCAAGAGTGGATCATCTTGGGCGCCGTTTGGGGAACTCAGGTGTTGTCGGGGTTGTCACCGTAGCAGTTGGCGCTGGAGAAATGACACAGACGCTGGCGGTCGATCAATTCGATGTTCCTGCGCTCGACTTTCAGCAGCCCTTCGTTCTGGAAACGGGTGAAAAGCCGGCTGACCGTTTCCAGCGCCAGCCCCAGGTAGTTGCCGATATCGCCGCGCGACATGGTCAGGTTGAACTGGGTGGAGGAAAACCCGCGCCGCCGGTAGCGATTGGACAGGCTGATCAGGAAGGCCGCCAGCCGTTCTTCGGCGGAACGCTGGCCGAGGGTGAGCATATTCTGCTCATCATTGTGGATTTCCTGGCTCATGACGCGCAGCATCTGGCGTTGCAGGCTGGGTAACTGGTTGCTCAGTGACTCAAAGGAGTCGAAGGGGATTTCGCAGATGCTGGTGGTTTCCAGCGCCTTGGCCGCCAGCGGATGAACGTCGTTGGCAATGGCGTCGAGTCCGACCAGTTCGCCGGGCAGGTGAAAGCCCATGATCTGTTCCTGGCCGTCTTCCGAGGTGGCGTAGGTTTTCAGCGAGCCGGAACGCACCGCGTAAAGCGAGCGGAAACGATCGCCGATCCGGAACAGGTGCTCGCCACGCGCCAGTGGGCGTTTGCGGTCGATAATGGCATCCAGCCGTTCCATATCCTTGTTTTCGATACCGACGGGCAGGCAGATTTCATTCAGGCTGCACGCCTGGCAGGCAACCGTGATATCTTTCAGGGATACAACTTTTTCCTGCTTGCGGGTGGGCATAATGGGACCTGGACGGGTTCTGGACGACCATTTGAGCAAAATCACCTGCCCCCGGCAACCCTTATGTGACGAAACAACGGTTCTCTAACTGCACGATTTCAGATAGGATTCGTGTGGAGCCGAGCAACTGCACCGATACCCTGACCATGACCGCGAGAACAGCGCAGATTCAGCGCGATACCCTTGAGACACAAATCGGCGTGACACTTGACCTGGATGGCTCAGGCAAGGCCACGTTTGATACCGGTGTACCTTTCCTGGAACACATGCTGGACCAGATTGCGCGCCACGGTCTGCTGGATATAGCCATACAGGCAAAAGGGGATTTGCACATCGATGCGCACCACACCGTGGAAGACATCGGCATCTCGCTGGGCCAGGCCTTCAGCAAGGCACTGGGTGACAAGCAGGGCATCCGTCGCTACGGACACGCCTATGTCCCGCTGGACGAGGCCTTGTCGCGGGTGGTGATCGATTTTTCCGGCCGCCCGGGTCTGGAATACAATGTCAGCTTTGCGCGAGGCCGTATTGGCGACTTCGATGTTGACCTGTTTCACGAGTTTTTCCAGGGTTTTGTGAATCACGCCGGGGCGACGTTGCATATCGATTGCCTGCGCGGTGACAACGCGCACCACATTGCCGAGACGGTGTTCAAGGCATTTGGACGCGCGGTGCGCATGGCGGCCGAGGCAGACCCGCGCATGGCGGGCATGATGCCCTCTACCAAGGGGAGCCTGTAGCCGGGATATGTCCCGCTGCGTGGGCAGCGAAATTCAGTACGTCATGTCTTCCATCGCCATCATCGACTATGAAATGGGTAACCTGCATTCCATCGCCAAGGCGGTGGAACACGTCGCGGGCGATGCCCGGGTGCGCGTCACTTCCGTCCCGGAGGAGATCTTGTCGGCAGACCGGGTCATTTTCCCGGGTGTCGGCGGTATCGGCCACTGCATGGAGGCGCTGGTGCGGCGCGGGCTGGACGAGGTCATCCGCGAGGTCGCCGTCAACAAGCCGTTGCTGGGTATCTGCCTGGGCATGCAGGCGTTGCTCGGGCACAGCGAGGAAAACGGCGGTGTGGATTGTCTGGGCCTGTTCGACGGCGAGGTGCGGCGTTTCAGCGAAACGCTCAACGACAAGGGTGTCAGGCTCAAGGTGCCGCATATGGGCTGGAACCAGGTACACCAGCAACCGCATGCCCTTTGGCAGGATATCGACCAGGACAGCCGCTTCTATTTTGTGCATAGCTACTATGCGGCGCCGGCAGATTCCGGGGAATGTGCCGGCGTGGCTGACTATGGTGGCGCGTTCTGCTGTACGCTGGCCCGTGGAAACCTGTTTGCGGTACAGTTTCACCCTGAAAAGAGCCAGCAGGCCGGACTGACACTGTTGCGGAATTTCACTCGCTGGGATGGACAGGATAGCGTGTAACACGATGAAGATTACCGACAATATGAGG
>JALWRY010000365.1 GCA_027080445.1 Thiohalobacter sp.
GGTCGTCGGGCTGGATACCGGTTACTACCGGGACGGCTGGCTTTACAGCGACAATCAAAGCATCAGGGCCTTTCCCCGGCGCATCAACAAGGATTTGCGCAGGATCAGCGCGGAAGACCTGGAAGGCTGTGATGCCGTGGTACATCTTGCCGAGCTGTCAAACGACCCGCTGGGGCAGAACAACCCGGAGAACACCTTCGAGATCAATCATGGCGGTTCGGTGGCGCTGGCGAAACTGGCGAAACAATGCGGGATAGAAAAGTTTGTCTATACCTCATCCTGCAGTGTTTATGGCGCGGGCAGCAGTGATTCCCTCACGGAAACCTCCGAGACAAACCCGTTGACGGCCTATGCCAAGTGCAAGGTCAGGGTGGAGGCGGATGTCGGCGCACTGGCGGACGATAGTTTTTCACCGACTTTCCTGCGCAATGCCACGGCATACGGCGCTTCACCGCGCATGCGTTTCGATATTGTCCTGAACAACCTCTCCGGCCTGGCCTGGACGACAAAAAAAATCGCCATGATCAGTGACGGCACGCCGTGGCGGCCGCTGGTGCACGTGCTGGATATCTGTCATGCCCTGGTCTGCGCGGTAGAGGCGCCTCGTGAAGCGATACATAACCAGATCTTCAACGTCGGGCATAACGGCGATAACTACCAGGTAAAGGATATTGCGGAAATAACCGGCGCACAGTTCCCCGGCTGTGAAGTGACACTGGGACCAAGCGGGGGGGATGATCGCAGTTACCGGGTATGTTTCGACAAGATTCATGAACAGCTGCCGGGTTTCAAATGTGACTGGAATGCGGAAAAGGGCGCGAAACAGTTGCGCAAGGTTTACGAACAGATCGATATGCCACGCGAGATATTCGAGTTCCGGCCCTTTACACGGCTCAAGCAGCTTGAATACCTGATACGCACGAAACAGATTGACGACAGGTTCTACTGGACCGTCTAGAGGCATAACGCCGCCGATGGCAATGGAAAATATGGCAGACAAGGCTCAGGCGACCGGTGAGGAAATCTACCGTCTTGTTGAACGGTTGTATCCGATTTGCCGCAGTATCACCGGGGATGGCGTTCGCCAGACCCTGGCCATATTGCGTGAATACATTCCGCTGGAGATTCACGAAGTCAGGACGGGTACCACGGTATTCGACTGGACGATCCCGAAAGAGTGGAATATCCGTGATGCCTACGTAAAAGACGCCGATGGACGGCGTGTCATCGACTTCAAAAAACATAACCTGCACGTGGTGAGCTACAGCGTCCCTGTCCGGCAGCGGATGTCACTGGCCGAATTGAAGGCACACCTTTTTACCAGCGAGGAATACCCGGACTGGATTCCTTACCGGACTTCCTATTACAACGAAAGCTGGGGTTTCTGCCTGGCGCACAATGACTTCCTCAAGCTGGCGGACGGGGAATACGAGGTCTGTATCGATTCCAGCCTGGAACCGGGGTCGTTAACTTACGGCGAGTATTTTATCCAGGGCGACAGCGAAGATGAAATCCTGCTGTTTGCGCATTGCTGTCACCCCTCGCTCTGTAACGATAACCTGTCCGGGCTCGCCATGCTGACGCTGCTCGCACGCGAACTGGCCGACGCGGATACACGCTATTCCTATCGCTTTGTTTTTGCCCCGGCGACGATAGGCTCAACGACCTGGTTGAGCCGAAACCAGGCGAATCTGTCCCGGATCAGGCACGGCCTGGTGGCCGCCGTGCTGGGCGATCCCGGCAAGCTGACCTATAAAAAAAGCCGCAGTGAAACCGCCGAAATCGACCGTGCGGTAGAGCATGTACTCAAACATTCCGGTGAGGATTACGAGATACTCGATTTTTCCCCCTGGGGCTATGATGAACGCCAGTTCTGTTCCCCGGGGATCAATCTCCCGGTCGGCCGGCTGACACGTACGCCCAACGGGTGTTACCCGGAATATCATACCTCGGCGGATAACCTGCAACTGGTCACGCCGGCGGCGCTCGGAAATTCTTTCGCGCTCTACCGGGAACTGATGCAGGTACTTGACGAGAACAGGACATTTATCAACCTGAGTCCGAACTGTGAACCACAGCTTGGGAAGCGTGGCCTGTACAGAAAGACCGGTGGTTACAAGGATGTCGAAAACCGCCAGCTTGCAATCCTGTGGGTTCTGAATCAATCTGACGGTATGCACAGCCTGCTGGATATCGCCGAGAAATCCGGCATGTCAGTCAGGGAACTCAGTCGGGTCGCCGATGAACTGGTTTCCTGTGAATTGCTGAAGCTTGCCGGCACATGAGCCGCTCGGCTGAAACCGGAGTGAGAAGTTAAAATGAAAGTCGTTTTATTCTGTGGTGGCCTGGGTACGCGCTTGCGCGAGTTTTCGGAAACCATTCCAAAACCCCTGGTGCCTATCGGCTATCGCCCGATCGTGTGGTACCTGATGAAGTATTACGCCCACTTTGGTCACAAGGATTTTATCCTCTGTCTCGGTTACCGGGGTGACCTGATCAAGGAATATTTCATGAACTACAAGGAGTGGCTATCCAACGATTTCACCCTGTCTGCCGGAGGCAATGAAATCGAGCTGTTCCAGCGTGATATTCAGGACTGGAATATTACCTTCGTGGACACCGGGGCGACTTCCAATATCGGCATGCGCCTCAGGGCTGTCAGGAAGCACCTGGAAGGTGAAGAAATGTTTGTCGCCAACTACAGTGATGGTCTCTCTGATTTGCCACTTGACGCCTACATCGATCGCTTCAGGAACAGTGACGCTGTTGCGAGTTTTCTGAGTGTTCGTCCCTCACAGAGTTTTCATGGTGTGGAATCCGATGAAAATGGCGTCGTCACCCGTATCGAACATGTCAGCAATTCCGACTACTGGATCAACGGGGGCTTTATGGTGTTGAGAAATGCCATCTTCGATTATATGCAGCCCGGAGAGGAACTGGTCGAGGAGCCTTTCCAGCGGTTGACAAAAGAACGAAAACTGCTGACCTACCAGTACACAGGGTTCTGGGCAGCGATGGACACCTTCAAGGACAAGAAAACCTTCGACAGTCTCTACGAACAGGGCGATACGCCCTGGGAAGTATGGAAATCATAGCCATGCACCCGCTCGGCTTATTCAACAAGGGGGACTCGAAATCAGTGCTGTTGCTGGGTGCGCACTGTGACGATATCGAGATAGGTTGTGGCGCGACTGTCCGGCGCCTGTTGCGGGAGTTTGACGACCTCCGCGTGACCTGGGTCGTATTCAGTTCGAACCCGGTACGGGAAAAGGAGGCGCGGGCGTCGGCTGATGCATTTCTTCAGGGCTGCACTGACGCCACGGTACATATCAAAACCTTTCGTAACGGTTATTTCCCCTATGTGGGTGCAGAGATCAAGGACTATTTCGAGGAACTGAAAGGCAGCCTGGCGCCTGATATTGTCTTTACGCATTACGGACAGGATCGCCACCAGGACCATCGCACCATTTCCGAGTTGAGCTGGAATACCTTTCGGGATCACATGATTCTTGAATATGAAATACCCAAATACGACGGGGGGCTGGGAT
>JALWRY010000366.1 GCA_027080445.1 Thiohalobacter sp.
ACCGCCCGGCTGGAACAATTTGAGGAGCATAGCGAGTGTTAGACAAGTGGTGCAAGTGGCCGGGTATCGCGGCGATGATTTTTCTGTTGACCGCCCCCACAACACAGGCCGGCGTACCCCTGGCGCCGGACCTGGGTAAAACCGGTCACCAGGCCGAACAGCGCTGTGCGCCCGTGTTGCTGGAATTTGCCGCCGAATACTGCCATTTCTGCGCCTTGCTGGAACGTGAAATCCTCGCCCCGACGCTGCTCGACCAGGACTACGCATCGCGGGTCATGATGCGCAAGCTGATGATCGACAACAGCCGTGCGCTCCAGGATTTTGACCACCACAAGACCGATGCCGCCCGTATCGCCGGGCGCTACAAGGTGCGCGTGACACCCACCGTGCTGTTTGTCGACAGCCACGGCAAGGAAATCGCCAAACGCCTGGTCGGCGTCGCCTCGCTGGATTTCTACGGTGGTTTTCTAGATGCGGCGCTGCACCAGTCACGCAATCGACTGCGCGAGCTGGGGCGTTGCGAATAAGCGCTTCAGCTTCCCTTGCGGATGAGCCGCCTGACCTCGGGTAACAGGCGGCGGCTGACCTCGAGACGCTCTTCAATCCCTTCCAGCACCACCCGGCAACGGCCCTGGCTGTCTTTTTCGAGTGCGCGGATGAGCCGGGTGGCGACCAGCGCATTGCGGTGAATCCGCATAAACCGCCCGGCAAATTCCTGTTCCAGTGTCTTGAGCGCATCCTCGACAAGAATTTTCTGTGTCGCCGAACGCACCGTGACGTATTTCTGGTCGGCCTGGAGGTAGGCGATCTCGTCCACCGGGATAAGTTCCAGATTGCCGCGATTACGCGCACACAGGTGGGTGCGTACACGGCCTTCACTGTCCCCCACCCCGTCCAGCTGCGCCGGGCTCAGCCGCCGCGCCTTGTCCAGCGCCTGTTGCAGGCGTTCGGGGTGAATCGGCTTGAGCAGGTAGTCGATGGCCTGTGTATCAAACGCCTCCAGCGCATGATCGCCATATGCCGTGGTAAACACCACGGCGGGCGGGTTTTCCAGCTTTAACAGGTAGCGTGCCGCTTCCAGGCCATCCATGCCCGGCATACGGATATCCATCAATACCAGTTCCGGCGCCAGGGCCTGAACCTGGCCGAGCGCCTGCTCACCGTCCGCCGCCTCGCCACAGACCTGGCAGCCTTCCAGCTGGTCCAGCATGCGCGTCAGGCGTTCGCGCGCCAGTACCTCGTCATCCACGACCAGGCACTTCATGCCACTTTCTCCCGCGGGAAATACAGGGTGGTTTCAAATTCATCGTCCACTTCCCTCATCGCCACACCGGCCTGACTTCCGAAAACCAGCTGCAGACGCTGACGGATGTTATCCAGCGCAATACGGTTTCCCTTGCGGTGTGAGGCGATGCCGCGGGTGGCGCGCGGATTGCGCACCGTGATCACGATGCGCTTGCCTTCCGTCGCCCCATGGATGGTGATGCGACCGCCCTGTGGCAGTCCTTCGATCCCGTGATACACGGCATTTTCCAGCAGCGGTTGCAGAATCAACGATGGAACCCGGCGCTTGCGCGGCAAACGTTCGATATCCCACTCCACCCGCAAGCGCTCGCCAAGGCGCAGGCTTTCCATACGCAGGTATCGTGCAGCCACATCGATTTCTTCTTCCAGCAGTACACGTTCCGAAGCATCGCGCAGGGTCACGCGGAACAGGTCTGACAGGTCCTGTACCGCCATCTCTGCGCGCTGCGGGTCGCTGCCGGTCAATGCGGCAATACTGTTCATACTATTAAACAGGAAATGCGGGCGAATACGCGCCTGCAAGGCCTGCACGCGTGCCTGCGCCTCGGCCTGGATCTGCCGGCGCCACTGGTGCTGCACAAACAGGTAGCGCAACACCAGGCCACTGACGATGGCACTGATCATGGTGTTGCGAAACAGGAATTCAACATGCCCGACACGGCCGCCGGCCTGTACCAGGCCGCCCATGTGCCAGGCCAGTTCACTGATGAGCACGGTGATCAACAACAGCAGCAGGTAGCTGGCCAGCACCGCGGCGGTGCTGCGGATCCTGACCAGCAGCGGGCGTGCCAGGCACAGCGCCGCCGCGCTACTGAGGGCAATCCACTGTACGAACAATGACACCAGCCCGAGATCATTCCAGGGGTCGGCACGCCCGTTGGCCAGCACCAGCACGAACGCCATCAGCTCGGCGATCACCACCACGGCAAATACCAGGCGGATATCACAGAAGCTGGGCAGGAACAGGGTTTCCTGCGATGACTCCATCGGATTTTTCGGATTTATCTGGCCCACGGCGGTATATCGGCCAGTGTGATCAGGTCTTTGAGGTATACTGTCGCCCCCGTTAACCGCCACCTGCACCGATATGACCGACAAACCGAGCAGCGACAAGCCCTGGGGCGGTCGCTTTACCGAATCCACCGATGCTTTCGTGGAAGCCTTCACCGCTTCCGTCACCTTCGACCAGCGGCTGTACCGCTATGATATCGAGGGTTCGCGTGCGCACGCGCGCATGCTGGCGCAGGTCGGCGTTATCACCGGGGCGGAACGCGACACCATCCTCGGGGGCCTGGACAACATCGAAAAACAGATCGAAGCCGGTGAGTTCGAGTGGTCGGTCGGCCTCGAGGATGTACACATGAATATCGAGGCACGCCTGACAGCCCTGATCGGCGAGGCGGGCAAGAAACTGCACACCGGCCGCTCGCGCAATGACCAGGTCGCCACGGACCTGCGGCTCTACCTGCGCGACCAGATCGATGCCGCCTGCGCCGAGCTGTTACGCCTGCAAACCGGTCTGCTGGACCTGGCTGAACGGGAAGCCGGCACCATCATGCCCGGCTTCACCCATTTACAGGTGGCCATGCCGGTTACTTTCGGTCATCACATGCTGGCCTGGTTTGAAAACCTGCAGCGTGATCGCGAAAGGCTGCTGGACAGTCGCAAGCGCGTCAACGTCATGCCGCTGGGCGCCGCCGCACTGGCCGGCACAAGCTTCCCCATCGACCGGCACTACACGGCAAAGCTGCTGGGTTTCGATGCACCGGCAGAAAATTCACTGGACGCCGTCAGCGACCGGGACTTCGTGATTGAATTCTGCGCCAATGCGGCGCTGGTAATCACTCACCTGTCACGTTTCTCGGAGGAACTGGTGCTGTGGGCCTCGGCGCAGTTCGATTTTATCGATCTGCCGGACCGCTTCTGTACCGGCTCCAGTATCATGCCGCAAAAGAAAAACCCCGATGTCCCGGAACTGGTGCGCGGCAAGACCGGGCGCGTCACCGGGCACCTGGTGGGCATGCTCATGCTGATGAAAGGCCAGCCACTGGCGTACAACAAGGACAATCAGGAAGACAAGGAACCGCTGTTCGACAGTGTAGATACGCTGCTCGGCTGCCTGCGCGCCTTCGCCGACATGGTGCCTGCCCTGCAGGTCAAGGCGGACAACATGCGCCACGCGGCGGCCAGCGGCTATTCCACGGCAACCGATCTTGCGGACTACCTTGTACGC
>JALWRY010000367.1 GCA_027080445.1 Thiohalobacter sp.
TGCTCTGGCCCCTGACCCCCTCGTGGCAGGTCCTCGGGCGCTGGTACTATGACCTGGACGATTCCTCGAACCTGGAAACCATGGCAGGTATAGAATACGACAGTTGCTGCTGGGGTATTCGCCTGATCGCGCGCGAGTACATCACCCCCAACAGTAATGAAACCAATCGCTCCATCATGTTCCAGTTTGTCCTCAAGGGGCTGGGCCGCGTCGGCAATGACATCGAGTCAGTGCTGGAAGATGGTATCCTAGGCTATACCGAACGACCCGAGAAATGAGAACCGAATGAAACTGATATCCCTCCTGCTGACCCTGGTATTTCTGTGGCCGGGACAAATTCTGGCCAATGTACCGCTCAACCATATCGTGGCTGTGGTTAATGACGATGTAGTGCTGCAAAGCGAACTGGACAAGCGGATTCGCCTGGTCACTGAACAGTTACAGAAACAGGGCACGCAGCTTCCGCCGCACGAGGTCTTGCGCAAACAGGTACTGGACCGCCTGGTACTGGAAAATCTCGAGCTGCAGATGGCCAAACGCGCCGGTATTCGGGTCGACGATGAAAAACTCAATGCGGCCCTGCGCAATATGGCCAAACAGAATGGCATGACCCTGACCAAATTCCGCGGCGTACTGGAAAAGGAAGGGTTTAACTACGTGGCCTTCCGCGAGGACTTCCGCAACCAGATCATCATGAACCAGATCCGCCAGCAGATGGTCGATAACCGCGTACAGGTCAGCGACCAGGAAATCGACAACCTGCTGGAAAGCGCCGCTGAATTCAACGACCAGTCACGCGAGTATCACCTGTCGCACATCCTCGTTTCACTGCCGGAAGCCGCCAGTCCGGAACAAATACAGAAAGCGAAACACCGCGCGGAAGATATCCTCGCGCGCCTCAAGGCCGGCGCCGATTTCAAGCAGATGGCGATTGCCGAATCGGACAGCCAGACCGCGCTGAGCGGCGGTGACCTCGGCTGGCGAAAAACCGGCCAGTTGCCCTCGTTCTTTTCCGACGTAGTCGGGCAATTGAAACCCGGACAGATCAGTAACCTGATCCGCACGCCGAGCGGGTTCCATATCATCAAGATTGAAGGCATCCGCGGTGACAAAAAACACCTCATTCACCAGACCCTGGCCAGCCATATCCTGTTGCGCCCCGATACCCTGGTGACGGAAGACCAGGTCAAGACACGTATTACCCAGCTCTACGACCGCATCATGGGGGGTGAAAGTTTTGCCGAACTGGCACGCGCCCATTCACAGGACCCGGGTTCCGCCAGCCGTGGCGGCAGCCTGGGCTGGGTAACGCCCGGCCAGATGGTGCCGGAGTTCGAAAAGGCCATGAACAAACTCAAAGTCGGCGAAGTCAGCAAGCCGGTCAAAACCCGTTTTGGCTGGCACCTGATCAAGGTACTGGACCGGCGCGAGCACGACGACACCAAGGCCTATCGCCGCGCCCGCGCACGCGACTCGATCCGCCAGCGCAAAACCGATGAGGAACTGGAAATCTGGCTACGGCGACTGCGCGATGAAGCCTATGTTGAGTACCTCGACAACGGATCGTGACCCCGCGCATTGCTATCACCACCGGTGAACCGGCCGGCATAGGACCGGAACTGTGCGACGCGCTCGACGCCGGTGTGTTCGACGCGGAACTGGTGCTGATCGGCGACCCGCAACTGCTGGGTGAACGTGCCCGGCAAACCGGCCGAGTGGAGTTGCCACCGTTTGATCCTTCCGCCACGGCGCAGGCCGGTCGCCTGTGCGTGGCGCCAGTCACCCTTAATACTCCGTCACATGCCGGCAGCCTGAACCCGGACAATGCCGCCTATGTGTTGCAGACACTGGATATTGCGATGCAGGGCTGCCTGAACCATACGTTCCAGGCGATGGTGACGGCACCGGTACACAAGGCGGTGATCAATGAAGCGGGTATCCCCTTCACCGGCCACACTGAATACCTGGCGGAAAAAACCGGCAGTACGCAGGTGGTGATGATGCTGGCCGCGCCCGGCCTGCGGGTTGCACTGGCCACCACCCACTTGCCGTTGTCGCAAGTCCCGGACGCCATCACCCGCGAAAGCCTGCAAGCCGTCATCCGTTGCCTGCACCGGGAGCTGCAATGCCGCTTCCATATCGACGCGCCACGCCTGCTGGTTGCCGGCCTGAATCCACACGCCGGCGAAGGCGGCCACCTCGGGCACGAGGACGACAGCATCATCCGCCCCGTTATCGAACAGCTGTCGGCTGAAGGCATGGACCTGACCGGCCCGTTACCGGCGGACACCCTGTTTACACCACCCTGGCTGGCACGCGCCGATGCCGTACTGAGCATGTACCACGACCAGGGTCTGCCGGTACTCAAATACATGGGCTTCGGCCAGGCGATCAACATTACCCTGGGCTTGCCGATCATCCGCACCTCGGTCGATCACGGCACCGCGCTGGATCTTGCCGGCACCGGCAAGGCCGATCCCGGCAGCCTGGTAGCCGCCATACAGTGCGCGATTGATATGGCGCGCTGATGCACAAGCCACGCAAACGCTTCGGCCAGAACTTCCTGCACGACGCCGGTATCATCCAGCGCATCGTGCAGGCCGTCAGCCCGCAACCCGGCCAACGTATTGTTGAAATCGGCCCCGGCCAGGGCGCTATTACCCTGCCGCTGCTGGACGCCTGCGGGAAGCTGGAAGTGGTGGAACTGGATCGCGACCTGATCCAGCCCCTGGCCGACAGGGCCGCCGGGCACGGCGAGCTGATCATACACCAGCAGGATGTCCTGAAATTCGACTTCACAGCACTGGCCGGTGAGGATCGCTTGCGGGTGGTCGGCAACCTGCCCTACAACATTTCCACGCCCCTGTTGTTTCACCTGATCCGCCAGGCGCCTGTCATCCGGGACATGCATTTCATGCTGCAAAAGGAAGTGGTCGAACGCCTGTCCGCCGCGCCGGGTAACGGTGACTACGGCAGGCTGTCGGTGATAATCCAGTACCACTGCAAGGTTGACCCGCTGTTCCGGGTGAAGTCCGGGGCCTTTACGCCGGCCCCGAAGGTCAACTCTGCCGTGGTGCGGCTGACACCCTGGCGACAACCACCTGCGGCACTCGATCGGTATACCGATTTATCCCGGCTGGTGCGCGAAGCCTTTTCACAACGCCGCAAGACCTTGCGTAATACGCTGAAGCCACTGTTATCCGTCGAGCATATCGAAGCCGCCGGCGTAGACCCGCGCGCACGACCGGAAACAATCACACTGGAACAGTACGTTGCCCTGGCTAACCAGCTAACGCGGCTGGAGCCGGACGAGAGACTTTGACATCGCCTACCAGCGACGTTGCAGGAAAAGATATCCGTCGGGATTGTCGTTGAGACTGCCGACCTGGCTGTCGCCTCCGGCACGCAAACTCCGCTTCACGACGCCCGGTACGCTGGTGGAAAATTTAAGCGCCGGACCGTGGCTGCCAAAGGGGTGCGAGAGGCGTAAACCGTCGCCACCATTGTCGACGACAATTTTAGGC
>JALWRY010000368.1:0-353 GCA_027080445.1 Thiohalobacter sp.
TCAAATCAGGTGAGAAGACGGTGGAAAACTACACTACCGTGCATTACAGGTAAGGAATTTATCGATGGAAAATCTCAATATCGGACATCATATCTCACGCCGTTATAACGAGGAGCTGGAAGATATTCGTAACCGGGTACTGGCGATGGGTGGCCTGGTTGAACAGCAGCTGAAAGATGCCATGGAAGCGCTGGAAAAACGCGATGCCAGTCTTGCCGCCCGGGTGGTGGAGCGCGATCATGAAGTCAATTCCATGGAAGTGGCGATAGATGATGAGTGCAACTGCGTACTGGCACGCCGGCAACCGGCTGCCAGTGATCTTCGCCTGGTGGTGGCGGTGATCAAGACCATTA
>JALWRY010000368.1:363-13513 GCA_027080445.1 Thiohalobacter sp.
GCAGATACAGAACGCGGCGCTGGCGCTGAAAGAACTGGATATCAAAAAAGCCGAAAAGGTCATCAAGCGCGATCACAAGGTCAACGCGCTGGAAGTCGAGATCGATGAGGAATGCGCCCGCATCCTGGCGCGCCGTCAGCCGGCCGCATCCGATCTGCGCATGGTGGTGGCGGTGATCAAGACCATTACCGATCTGGAACGCATCGGTGATGAAGCGGAACGTATTGCCCGAATGGTCGGCACGCTGGTTGCCGAAGAGCACTCGACGCGGTTGTTCACCCAGATTCGCAACCTTGGGCGTCACGTGAGCAGTATGGTCCATGGCGCACTTGATGCCTTTGCGCACCTCGATACAGAAAAGTCAGTGAAAGTCTGGAGTGAGGACCGGCTGGTCGACGAGGAATACGACTCGCTCATGCGTGAGTTGATGACCTACATGATGGAAGACCCGCGTTCTATCCCCAGTATCCTGAAAGCCATGTTCGCGGCACGCGCAATGGAGCGCATCGGTGACCGCGCGGGGAATATCTGTGAGTACGTGATTTACCTGGTCAAGGGTAAGGACGTGCGGCATACGCGGCTGGATAAGCCGGAGTAGGGGTTGCTGTTTCGTAGCGGGCAAACCGGCGCTTTACACCGTAAGCAAGGTTTCCAATAGCACCTTCTGCGCATGCAGGCGGTTTTCAGCCTCGTCCCACACCACACTCTGTGGCCCGTCGATGACATCTGCCGTCACTTCCTCGCCACGGTGCGCGGGCAGGCAGTGCATGAACAGGGCGTCCTTGTCCGCCTGCGCCATCAGTTCGGCATTGACCTGGTAACCATTGAATGCCTTTTCACGCTCACGCTGTTCCTCTTCCTGCCCCATGCTGGCCCAGACATCGGTGACCACAAGATCCGCTTTCCTTGCCGCTTCCATGGGGTCATGGGTCAGGGTAATACGGTCCCCGGCAGCCGCCAGGATGTCTGCATCCGGCAGGTAGCCTTCGGGCGCCGCAATCTGCAGGTGGAAGTCAAACTGGCGCGCCGCATTGATGTAGGAATGACACATGTTATTGCCGTCGCCGATGAAGGCCACGGTGGCGCCGCGGATATCGCCCCGGTGCTCAAACCAGGTCTGCATGTCTGCCAGTAGCTGGCAGGGATGATATTCATCGGTCAGCGCATTGATGACAGGTGCACGGGAAAATTCGGCGAAGCGTTTGATTTTCTCGTGTTCAAAGGTGCGGATCATAATCGCATCGACCATGCGCGACATGACGCGCGCGCTGTCTTCAATCGGTTCGCCGCGACCGATCTGGGTGTCCCGGGGCGACAGGAACATGGCGTGCCCGCCCAGTTGCGCCATGCCGGTTTCAAACGATACGCGGGTACGGGTAGACGATTTTTCGAATACCATGGCCAGCACCCTGTTCTTTAACGGCTCGAAGATCCGGCCTTCCTTCTGCCACTGTTTGAGCTCGATGGCGCGTGCAATCAGGCCGCGTAACGCCTCCGGCGAGAAGTCGAGCAGGGTCAGGAAGTGTTTGTTGCTCATGGCGTTTCATCCAGAAAGGTTTCGATCAGTTCACACACCTGGTCGCACAGGGTGTCGGCCTGTTCATCGCTGAGGATCAGCGGCGGCAGCAGGCGTACCACGCTGTCGGCCGTGACATTGATCAGCAGGCCATTGTCGAGTGCGCGTTGTACCAGCCCGGCGCAGGGCCGGTCGAGCTGGATGCCGAGCATCAGGCCCTTGCCACGAATGTCAGTGACGCCTTCACAGGCATCGAAGCGCGCATGAAAACCGTCCATCAGCCGTTGCCCGAGTACGGCAGCGCGTGTGACCAGGTGGTCTTTTTCAAGGGTATCGATGACGGCAAGCGCGGTGCGTGTCGCCAACGGATTGCCGCCGAAGGTGGAACCGTGATTGCCGGGCTGGAATACGTCG
Organism: Thiohalobacter sp.; assembly: GCA_027080445.1. Taxonomy (GTDB): domain Bacteria; phylum Pseudomonadota; class Gammaproteobacteria; order DSM-19610; family DSM-19610; genus Thiogranum. The sequence goes on from JALWRY010000368.1 coordinate 2,294, forward strand.
GCCGCTGCGCCGTCGGCGAGGCAGGCGCCGATAGGTACACCGTTGCCCAGTGCTTTTGCCAGCGTCATGACATCGGGTTTTATCCCGGCATGTTGATGGGCGAACCAGCGCCCGGTGCGCCCCATCCCGGTCTGTATTTCATCCAGCATCATCAGCCAGCCGTGTTCATCGCACAGCGCCCGAATAGTGGCGAGGTAATCCTCGTCCGGTATTCGTATGCCGCCTTCCCCGGTAATCGGTTCTACCAGGATAGCGACCACGTCCGGGCTGTTGCCGGCGATGGTGCGAAGCGCCTCGACGTCGTTATAGGGCGCGCGCAGGAACCCCGGCACCAGCGGTTCAAAGCCCGCCTGTATCTTGCGGTTGCCGGTAGCGGTCAGGGTGGCCATGGTGCGACCGTGAAAACTGCCCTCGGTGACAATGACCTGTGGGTTTTCGACGCCTTTCCTGTGACCGTACAGGCGTGCCAGTTTCAGCGCGGCCTCGTTGGCCTCGGCGCCGGAGTTGGAGAAGAACACACGCCGCATCTGCGCTTTTTCGCACAGCGTATCGGCGAGCGCCTCCTGGTGATCGATCCGGTACAGGTTGGAGCTGTGCAGCAAACGGCCGGCCTGATCGCAAATGGCTTCGGTGACAGCCGGGTGGGCGTGTCCCAGTGCGCAGACGGCAATGCCGCCGAGCGCGTCCAGGTAGCGTTTCCCTTCCTCGTCGTACAGCCAGACGCCTTCACCGTGGGTGAAACTGACAGGCAACGGCAGGTAGGTGTTCATCAAGTGGTCGGACATGGGTTTCCCAAAACAAAAAGGCAGCCTCACAGAAGCCGCCACCACAAAGCGGGAATTTTATAGATTTCCCCGGGTTTTTCCAAGTTATTCCCTTGGGTGTTGAGTGGTTTCGTTAGTGTTCGCCCCGACACGGTGATCTGTCCTTCCAGGGCTTCGGCACAGCATACTCAAGGCGCCGTGAAAGGATCACCGTGCCGGGGCCAAGTGGCAGATTCGGGTATTTGTCTCCGGTGAGAGGATTCCCGCAATTTGTCATCCTTGACTTGTCGGGGTGAGGCTTTTACTTTACCCGCACTTTGCCGGGAGCCTGTCGGACTTGAGAACTAATTGCCTGATTCCGACAGGCTCCCGGTTTACGAAAAATACGGGAAAGGAGAAACTGACAATGGCATTTGAATTACCTGAATTACCCTACAGCAAGGACGCCCTGGCGCCAACGATCTCTGCCGAGACGCTGGAATATCACCATGACAAACACCACGCTGCTTATGTCGCCAATCTAAACAAACTGGCTGAAGGCACAGAGTATGCCGATAAAACGCTGGAAGATATTATTAAGTCGGCTCCTGCGGGAGGCATATTCAATAATGCCGCCCAGGTATGGAATCACACCTTCTATTTCAATGCGCTGAGCCCCAATGGCGGTGGCGAACCGAGTGGCGCGCTGGCGGATGCCATTACGAAGGCGTTTGGTTCATTTGAGGATTTCCGCGCTAAAATGAATGCTTCTGCGGTGGGTAATTTCGGTTCCGGATGGACGTGGCTGGTCAAGAATGGCCAGGGTGAACTGGAAGTTGTCAACACCAGTAACGCAGGTAATCCGATGACGGATGGCAATACGCCATTGCTGGCGATCGATGTCTGGGAACACGCCTATTACATTGATTACCGTAATGCACGCCCAAAATATCTTGAATCCATCTGGAATATTATCGACTGGGGTACTGTCGCAGGTAATTTATAGCCGAAGGTCACCTTTATTCCGTGCATCATGATTATCCATTCGTGGATAAGCTGACTGCATGGAAATGGGTCAATAAGGGCGCCGAATAGCCGGCCATGGACAGTATAGAACTTGGCCTGTTTGCCAGCCGCATCGAGGCGGTGTGCGACGAGATGGGCGCCGTGCTGCAACAGGCGGCTTTCTCGCCGAATATCCGTGATCGGCTCGATTATTCCTGTGCGGTGTTTGATCCGCAGGGTGAGTTGTGTGCACAGGCGGCCCATATTCCCGTGCACCTTGGCAGTATGGCCTACGCCATGCGTGAACTGGTGCGCTGCCGCGACTGGGCCGATGGCGATATGCTGGTATTGAACGATCCCTACCGGGGCGGTACCCATTTACCGGATGTGACGTTGATTGCACCGGTATTTGTTGACGGGGTCTGTGCGGGTTTTGTTGCCAATCGCGCGCACCACGCCGATATCGGCGCTGATCGCCCCGGGTCCATGCCCATCGGTTCGACACTGAGTGATGAAGGTCTGCTGATTCCTCCCACTTTGCTGGTCGAGGAGGGTGAACTGTTGCGCCCGGCACTGGACAGGATTATTGCGGCAACCCATAACGCGGTAGTGACGGAAGGCGATTTTTCCGCCCAGATCAGTGCCAATCGCGTGGGGGTAAGCCGGGTCAGGGCACTGGCTTCAAGCGGTGGTATGGATGCCTGGCTGGCGGGCCTGGATGAAATCAATGCCTACGGTGAGCGTATGGCGAAGGAGGCGCTGTCGAGCCTTCCGGAAGGCGACTACCGGTATACCGACTACATGGATGACGATGGCCAGGGCCACACCGATATCAAAATACAGGTGTTGCTGACGATTCACGCCGGAAATGTCCGTGTGGATTTTACCGGGACCGCCGGGCAGCTTGAAGGCAATATCAACTGTCCGCTGCCCGTTACAGCCGCCGCCGTATTCTACGTTTTCCGCTGTTTGATGGATGAACGTACACCGGCCTGTGCCGGCAGTTTCCGTTCCATAGCGATTTTCGCACCAGCGGGTTGCCTGTTGAATGCGCAGGCGCCGGCGGCAGTGGCGGCAGGCAATGTCGAAACCAGCAGCCGGGTCGTGGATGTGTTGCTGGGCGCCCTGGCGCAGTCGGTGCCGGAGCGCGTGGCGGCTGACAGCCAGGGCACCATGAACAACCTGGCGATGGGCTCACGGCGTGGCGGTGGCTGGGACTATTACGAAACCCTCGGTGGCGGTATGGGTGCGGGGATAGCCGGGGGCGGGTTGAGTGGCGTACAGACGCACATGACCAATACCCTGAATACGCCGATCGAAGTGCTGGAATCGGCCTTTCCGCTACGTATCCGCCGTTACGCGCTGCGCAAGGGCTCCGGCGGCGCCGGTCGGGTGAATGGGGGGGACGGGCTTGTCAGGGAGTACGAGTTTCTTGAACCGGCTGAAGTTACCCTGCTGACCGAGCGGCGGATTCATGCGCCGAAGGGACTGGCAGGTGGAGGTTGCGGCGCTGTGGGTGAGAACCTGCTGAACGGTAAAGCGCTGGCGCCCAAGGTCGCCGTAGATGTGAAGGCAGGTGATCGCTTGCAAATACTTACGCCGGGTGGTGGGGGCTACGGTGTTGACTGAGCGGGGGTTGATGGATCAGTTGTACCAGCATGCGTCAAAATATCCTGGCTGTAAAGTGATGAAAGTCACCAAAAACAGCCATGGGCGCGATAATCAGAAAGCTATAATTATCAGATTGTTATAAATACTCTTCATAAAATTTTGTGAACCGGTTCAGATTTTTGACGCTTTGCCGTTAAGAGTCCGGGAACTGTGCATCATAATAAATATTTATAGACTAAGTTGAGGTTTGATCTGTGACAAGAAGGTTAAAAAAACAGTTGGGTGCAGGCGTTGTGCTACTTGCCGTGTTCGCGATGTTTGTTGGGGAAACACTTGCAGCGCCTGTGCAGACGAAAAAGGTGATTACCGGTGCCGGCGCGCATTTTGCCTGGGTCATCTTTGACAGTCTCAAGGCAGACCTGGAAAAGGTGTCAGGCCGCACTATTGAACTACACGGCCGGAATTCCACCCTCGGTATGGGTTGTAACGCAGGCATCAAAACCGCCCTGCAAAACAGTCCGGACAAGGAGACCTTCGGTTTTGTCTGTTGTCCGCTGACGGACAAGGAGGCCGGCAGCATGAAGCTCCGGGTCTATCCCCTTGCGCTGGAACCCATCTATATTGTTGTCAACCAGGCCAACCCGATCAGTGATATCAGTGCGGAGCAGGTTCGGGGCGTGATGCGTGGCGACCTGGTGAACTGGAAGGAACTGGGCGGAGCCGATGAGCCGATCGTGCTGGTTACGCGTCTGCACTGCAAAAAGCGTTCAGGACACTGGAAAACCATTTTGCCGGACGTAAAACAGTTCCGTCAGCAGCGCATGAACGTCAAGAGCGCGGCTGACATGGTGCAGCGCGTCAGTGATTTCAAAGGTTCACTCGGGCATATCGGTTCAACCTGGACATTTGGTGCGCAGAGCCGGCTCAAGGTGTTGAGTGTCGATGGCGTCATGCCGACAGCCGAAAACCTTCGTCTGAAAAAATACCCCTTTTATCGCAAGTTGTCGGCAGTGACCGATAATCACCCTTCAAAGGATGTACTTAAAATCATCCACGAAGTACAAACCGGACCGGCTTTCCACAAGGTTGCGCAGAAATATCATCTGTTGCCCCTGCAGGAGGCGCAGGAGACCTACGCTCCATGAGCTACACATCCCGTATGTTCTTGTACATAGGGATGTTGATTGCACTACTTTCAGGGATGATGTTGTTGTCGTTCAAAACGGCGACCGACGTTGTTGTTTCCGGTTCCCGCGATCACCTTCGTCACGCCGCCCTGCGCAAGCAGGAAGTCCTGCGCGCGCAGGGAGAGGAGTTGCTGAGTTACACGGATATCATCGTTAACGATGTCCGTCTTCAGGAATATATCTACATTATCGTTGAACTGAAGACCGACAAAGACGGCCTGGCGGCCTATTATGACCGGCAGTTCGGTTCGCTCCAGGTCGATGCCGAGGTCATTATTTCCAACAAGGGTGACGTGCTCTACGGTAATGAAAACCAGGCGCTGGTCAGTGCCGTGCGCAAGCAACAGGACAGCCACGGCCGTCGTGAGTTTATTTTCCGCTCACCCGATGGGCCCGTCATGGTGGCGATGCAGCCACTGGTGTACCAGGGCGAGGTGCTGGCGACAAGTGCAGTGGCGCGATTGCTCGGTAACGACTGGCTGGAGAAGCAGGAAGGTGCATCTGACGAATACCTGATGTTTTTTGAAAATAATGGCCATGTGCTCTGGCGAAGTAACCCGGCTTACCGGGATTTCAGGATCGATTACGACAGCCAGGTGATAAGCACCAGCGACAATCGTATTTTTTACATGCACGAAGTGGCCTTGCCTGTCAAAGCAGACGGTATGCCGCGTTTGTGGTTCGCCGCCTCGGAAACGCGTTTGCTGGGCATGCTTAACCGTTACCGGGACTGGGCCTATATCTTTTCACTGCTGGGCGGCTTGACGGTGCTGTTCCTGGGCTGGTTGATGGTGAGGAACTTCCGCCGCCCGCTGGCGGAGTTGATGGATGCCACTGAAGCGATGGTGCATGGTCGTCTGCCGGTGCTGGATCGACGTGAATCGCGTACCGAACTGGACCTGTTGCTGAACCGGTTCGCGGACGTGCTGGACGCCTTGCGTCGGGAAAAGGCCAAGGTGAAGAAAGCGTACAGAAAGCTGCAGGAAACGGCAATTACCGACAGCCTCACGGGGCTGTATAACCGGCGTTACCTGCAGGAAATTACCCCCGGCCTGTTTGCCCAGGTTGAACGTGACGGACGATACCTGACGGCGATTCTGCTGGATCTGGATTATTTCAAGGCGATCAATGATGAACACGGACACCTGGCGGGCGATGCAGTGCTGGTGCATTTTTCCCGGCTGCTCAAGCACAATTCCAGGGCCAGTGATCAGCTGTTCCGGATTGGTGGTGAAGAGTTCCTGGTGCTGAATGTGGCGGAAAGCCCGGACGGTAGTGTGGCGCTGGCCGAGAAAATACGCGAACTGGTCAGCCAGTCACCGGCGAATTACCAGGGTACACAGATTTCAGTGACTGTCAGCGCGGGTATCAGTTGTTGCTTCGGGCATTCGGGGGAAGGTTCGCTGTCGAGGCTGATGCGTTCGGCGGACAAGGCGCTCTATGAAGCCAAGGCGGGTGGACGTAACCGGGTTGTCCGGCATACGAGTTGTGAAAAAGCCTCTGACTCGGCACGCCGGCGTGTGCGCAACACATCACTGTCGTTGGTGAAAAATACCAATAAACCTTCCTGAAGCACGGTACCTTGTCGTAAACTTGGCTATTTCCCGGCAGGGAACTTCAGGTAAATTATGTGTGGAATCTGTGGTGAAATCCGTTTTGACGGCAAGACCCCCGACGCCGGGGTTATTGCACGAATGCTGTCACGGATGGAGCGGCGCGGCCCGGATCATGAGGGGCGCTACCTGAAAGGTCCTGTGTCGCTGGGACACCGGCGTTTATCGGTTATCGACCTGTCCGATGCCTCAAACCAGCCCTGGGTTGATGCGGCGCTGGGCCTTGCCCTGGTTTTCAACGGGGCAATCTACAACTACCGTGAACTGCGCGCAGAACTGCAGGGCAAGGGTGTGCAGTTTGTCAGCGATGGTGATACCGAGGTGGTGCTCAGGGCCTATGCGCACTGGGGTGAGGGGTTCGTATCGCGTTTGCACGGCATGTTTGCGCTGGCAATCTGGGATGACAGGCGCAAGCAGTTGCTGGCGGCGCGTGACCGCTTTGGTATCAAGCCTTTCTATTATTGCCATACACGCAGCCATTTCCGCTTCGCCTCCAATACCCAGGCCCTGTTATCAGCCGGTGGCGTAGACACAGGTTTTGACAGTATTGCCCTGCATCACCATTTTTCCCTGCACGCGGTCGTGCCGGCGCCGCGCACACTGCTGCGGGGGATACGCAAGTTGCCGCCCGCGCATCTCATGGTCATTGATGCGCAGGGGAAGGAACATTTGTCGGCCTACTGGCAGCTCGATGCCTCACCGCCCGATCGCCCGCTCAGCGAAGGAGAATGGCTGGAAGCCACGCGTGTCGCCTTGCTGGAAGCGGTTCGACGTCGCCGGGTGGTTGCCGATGTGCCGGTCGGTGTATTGTTGTCCGGCGGCCTGGACAGCAGCCTGCTGGTGGCGTTGCTGGCGCAGGAAGGCGGTAACGACCTGCTGACCTTCTCTGTCGGCTTCGAGGATCATGCAGAGGAACGCGGCGACGAGTTTGAGTTTTCCGATGCCGTGGTGGAACGCTATGGTACGCAACATCATAAAATTCACGTTCCCAATCACGAAGTACTCGATCGCCTGCCAGAAGCCATCGACCAGATGGCCGAACCCATGGTGGGCCAGGATGCGGTAGCGTTCTACCTGTTGTCAGAAAAGGTCTCTCAGCACGTCAAGGTGGTCCAGAGCGGGCAGGGCGCCGATGAAGTATTCGCCGGGTACTTCTGGTATCCGCGTATGCACGCCGCGCGTGGATCGGATATCGAGCGCTTCAGCCCGTTCTATTTCGACCGCGACCACCAGGAATACCTGCAAATGGTCACACCGGACTTTGCCGGGCCGGACTACACCTCCGCGCTGGTGGCGGAACGCCTGGGCGCGGTGAAGACCGATGCCTACCTCAACAAGGTACTGCACTTCGATGTCACCACCCTGATTGTCGACGACCCGGTGAAGCGCGTGGACAACATGACCATGGCGTGGGGGCTGGAAGCCCGGGTGCCATTCCTCGATCAACAGCTGGTCGAGCTGGTGGTGCGTATGCCCCCGGAGCTGAAACTGCGTGAGCACGGGAAATACCCGCTCAAGCAGATTGCGCGGGGGCTGGTGCCGGATGCCGTTATCGACCGTCCCAAGGCCTATTTTCCCGTGCCTGCACTCAAGTATGTGAGCGGGGCCTTCCTGGAATTCATGCGTGACATCCTCACCTCGCGCGCCTGCCGGGAACGCGGCCTGTACCGCGAGAGCTACGTCAAACTGCTGCTGGAAAACCCGGAACAGCAGTTTACCCGGCTCCAGGGCAGCAAATTATGGCACCTGGCAGCGCTGGAGTTCTGGCTGCAACGCAATGTTGATACGGTCGTTTGAGGCGGTTTACTGAAAACCGCGCTAAAAAAGGCTTTTTCAGCGCCCATTAGCTGCGTACAATTTAACGCAATACTGATTAATCACGTCATTGCGAGCGAAGCGCGGCAATCTCTTCGGGTCGAGCACCAGACTGACGGAGATTGCCGCGTCGATTCGCTCCTCGCAATGACGGAGCGTGAATTAATCGGTTTCCTGAATGATGATTTGATTGAATTGAGAGGTGGATCGCCATGGATGTTATGGAGCGTATACAGAAAGCCGTCGACAGTCAGCCGATTGTTGTTTTCCTGAAGGGCACGCCCCAGTTGCCGAGCTGTGGATACTCCGCCCGCACGGCGCAGATCCTGCAGGCCTGTGACGTCGAGTTTGGTCATGTCAATGTACTGGCCGACCCGGAAATTTTCGAGAACCTGCCACGTTTTGCCAACTGGCCGACCTTCCCGCAGGTCTATGTCAATGGTGAATTGATCGGTGGTCACGATATCACCCTGGAAATGTTTCAGAAGGGCGAGCTCAAACCCTTGCTGCAGGAAGCAGTAAAAAAAGCGTCCTGACACGCGAGTCGTCCCGCCCGGTTTTCCCTTTACCCGTCATCACGGCGTGAGCCGTGGTACGGTTCTGTTTGTTCACGCCTTTTCCCTGCCCCAGGGTTAAAAATAATTAATGTTCCGGTAATCCCGGGTTAATGTGTGCTCCGCTAAGGTCTGCCCCGCTGTGCATTTGCAGGCATGACTATCGGGGCCACCTATGATCAAGACTCGGAATCTGACCCGTCACTACGGCGATTTTACCGCCGTCGACCAGGTGTCTTTCGATATTGGACAGGGAGAAATCATCGGCCTGCTGGGCCACAACGGCGCCGGCAAGACCACTATCATGAAGATGCTGACCGGCTACCTGGAGCCTTCCTCCGGGTCGATTGAAATCGATGGTCTGGATATCAGCACGCAGCGCTCTGCTGCACAGCAACGCATCGGTTATCTGCCGGAAAACTGCCCGGTCTACCCGGAGATGACGGTGATCGATTTTCTCGATTATGCCGCCCGCTTGCACGGCGTGGCGCCCGCCCGCCAGACGGCAGCGATACGCCGGGCGATTGCCCGTACCGAACTTGCAGACAAGGCCACACAAGCGATCAACACGCTGTCGCGTGGTTACCGGCAGCGCGTCGGTGTCGCCCAGGCGATCCTGCACGAACCGCGGATACTGGTGCTGGACGAACCGACCAATGGCCTGGATCCCTCGCAGATCCAGCACATGCGGCAGTTGATTACCGAACTGGCCGGTGACGCCACGGTGATCATTTCGACCCATATCCTGCAAGAGGTCAACGCAATCTGTGATCGTGTGTTGATCATCCGCAACGGACACAAGGTGGTGGACGCCCGGCTGGACGCGCTGAAAAACACCCACCGCCTGATAACGGTTGTCGATCAGACCCCGGAACAGATGCTGCCCCGGCTCGAGGCCGTTGGTGGCGTCACCGGGGTGGAGGTGATTCCCGCCGACGACGGACGACACCACTATGCCCTGAATCTCGCGGCTGACAGCAGCGAGGTGGCGCCACAGGTCGCCGCCACCCTGTTGCAACAGGGTGCACGGTTGTATGCCCTGTACCCGGAGCAGCGCGACCTCGAAACCCTGTTCAACAAGATCAACCAGGGGGAAAGCCTCGACGATGCCTGACAGTATCCTGCGGATTGCGCGCCGCGAATTCGGTGCATTCTTTACCAACCCGGTGGGTTTTATTTTTATTGCTGTGTTTCTCGCCGCCAACCTGTTCATCTTCTTCTGGCTGGAAACCTTCTTCGCCCGCAATATTGCCGACGTAAGGCCCTTGTTCGAGTGGATTCCCGCCCTGCTGATCTTCCTGGTGGCGGCCCTCAGCATGCGCATGTGGAGCGAGGAACGGCGTAGCGGCACGCTGGAATTCCTGCTGACCGCACCAGTCCGTCCCTCGGTGTATGTACTGGGCAAGTTTCTTGCCGGTATGGGGCTGGTTGCCGTGGCCCTGTTACTGACCCTGCCGTTGCCCATCAGTGTTGCGCTGCTTGGTCCACTGGACTGGGGACCGGTGTTCGGCGCCTACCTGGCGTCGATGTTGCTGGCCGGCGCCTATTTCTCCATCGGCCTGTTCGTCAGCGCCCGCAGCGATAACCAGATCGTCAGCCTGATTGTGACCGTGCTGATTTGCGGCCTGTTTTACCTGCTGGGTTCGGATACGCTTACCAGCCTGTTTGCTAACCGCGGCGAGGAAATCCTCAAACTGCTGGGCACCGGTTCACGTTTCCAGTCCATCACCCGGGGCGTGATCGACCTGCGCGATCTCTACTACTACGTCAGTCTGACGGGCGTCTTCCTGACGCTCAACCTGTACACACTGGAACGCCTGCGCTGGGCCGCCGATGCCCATACATCCAGTCACCGGCGCTGGGGCTGGCTGGTGATCCTGGTAGTGGCCAACCTGCTGGCCGGCAACCTGTGGCTGGCGCCAATCAGCAGCGCCCGCGCCGATCTGACGCAGGGGCATATCTATTCGATTTCTCCCGCCACGCGCAGCTATCTGGCGCAATTGCGTGAGCCGTTGTTGATTCGTGGTTATTTCAGCGCAAAGACCCACCCGTTGCTGGCGCCCCTGGTGCCGCAACTCAAGGACCTGATCCGCGAGTACCAGGTGGCCGGGCATGGCAAGGTGCGTGTGGAGTTCATCGACCCCATGAAGAACCCGCAACTGGAACGCGAAGCCGTGGAGAAATTCGGTATTCAGCCGGTGCCGTTCCAGACCAGCAACAGGTACCAGGCATCGGTCGTCAACTCATACTTCGACGTCGTGGTGCAGTATGGCGACCAGTTTGAAAAGCTGGGTTTCCGCGACCTGATCGAAGTCAAGGCACAGAGTGAAACCAACCTTGACGTGGAACTCAAGGATCCCGAATACGACATTACCAGTGCGATCCGCAAGGTACTCTACAATTACCAGAGTCACGGTAAACTGTTCGACCAGATCACTCACCCGGTCGTATTCCACGGCTACTTTTCCACCGATGCCGTGTTGCCTGCCCCGCTGGTGAAGGCGCGCAAGGCTTTGCAATCGGTACTCGACAAGGAAGTGGCGGACTCGGCCGGCAAGTTGCGCATATCGATCGAAGACCCGGCCGCCAACGGTGGCAAACTGGCGGCTCGTCTGACACATGATTACGGTTACCGGCCAATGGTCCTGAGTCTGCTGGATCCACGTTCTTTCTGGTTTTACATGGTGCTGGA
>JALWRY010000369.1 GCA_027080445.1 Thiohalobacter sp.
GAGTACGGAAAGGATTCAAAAAAGGCAGCCGGATGGCTGCCTTTTTTGAATCCTTTCCGTACTCCGTATCCGGCCCTGCCAGGTCGGATACGGAGACCATTTCCTGCTGTAATTTCAGGTAAGTCCCTGATTACACCATATCTTTCAGACCCTTCAGGGGAAGGACCTTGACCACGTTACGGGCCGGTTTGGCCTTGAAGGTCATGGCTTCGCCGGTGAACGGGTTAACGCCCTTGCGTGCCTTGGTGGCAGGTTTACGGACAACCTTGATCTTCATGAGACCGGGTACGGTGTAGACGCCCGGACCGCTGCGTTTGATATCGCGTTTGATCAGTGCGGTGAGTGATTCGAAAACGGCGCCAACGTCTTTCTTTGTCAGGCCGGTTTTATCTGCAATGTAAGTGAACGTTTCAGCCTTCGTCGTAGGTTTCTTTACCGCCTTGGCAGCAGCCTTTTTCTTGGCGGTTTTCTTGGCAGCTTTTTTCTTTACGGCCATTCAATGTGCTCCTATAAAAATGTTGGCAGAGAACTAACGGCGCAACCATAGCACAAAGAAAAAAAAGTGGAAGCCCTTTTGTGATTTTATACCGGTTATTCCAGTCTCAAATGAATGTGGCATTCATGATGCAAAGAAAACAGCAGTGTTTGCAGCGATCCGTTCAGTCGTGTTGTTGTGTACGGCGTGGTGCCGCGCGGGTTCGATACCGGTGTATTTCAGCGGTACGCGGGGGCGGCAATTTCGGCATTCCGGTGGCTAAGTTTTCTATGCTGAATGCCGATAGAGGGAGGTGCGCGGAAAACTGCGCCCGGGCCAGGCAAAAATGCCGGCCGGGTACCTTGAAACACGACTGACAGGATGCTGGACAGACCATGGGAGCGGCTAAAAAACTCTTGGACAAGAAGGTGTTAAAGGAGCTGGTTCCTCTCAACGCATTGTCAGCCGTACATCTCGAAGAAATTTCCCGAAAAGCCATTATCGAAACCGTTCGTTCCGGGCGTTACGTGTTCAAGACAGGCGACCGGGATTACCAGTCGGTGTATTTGCTGGAAGGAAAGGTCGAACTGGTCGATGCGCGCCGAGAGGTTGTCGGTACACTTGTGGGCGGTTCAGAGGCGGCCTGTCATCCGCTGGCGCACAAGCAACCGCGCCAGGTTTCGGTTCGCGCTTCGGGCAGTGTCACGGTCATGCGAGTGGATTCAGGCTTGCTCGATGTGTTGCTGACCTGGGATGAATCATCAGGCTATGACGTGGTTGAAATCGGCGCCGATGATGATGGTGACTGGATGACGCGCATGTTGCAGTCACAGGCCTTCATGCAGCTCCCGCCGTCAAATATCCACCAGCTTCTGATGCGACTGGAATCGGTGAATATTCGCGCCGGCGATGTTGTCGTCAGGCAGGGTGATGATGGCGACTATTTCTACATTGTAAAAGCCGGACGCATGGCGGTCAGTCGCAAGGCTTCAGCACGTGGCAAGGAGGTGTTGCTGGCGGAACTGGGAGAAGGCGCGTGTTTTGGCGAGGAGGCGCTGGTGTCGGGTACGCGCCGGAATGCCACAGTGACCATGCTCACAGACGGGTCGTTGATGCGTCTGTCCAAGGAGGATTTCAGTGAACTGTTGCGTGCGCCCCTGGTGCATGAAGTCGATTACGCACAGGCCAGTCAGCTGGTCGACGAGGGTGCGGTCTGGCTGGATGTGCGCTTGCCAGGGGAATTCAGCAACCAGTGCATCAAGGGCAGTCGTAACTTTCCGCTGTCGGCGCTAAGGGAACAGGCGGATACGCTGGATCGTGACGGGCGGTATATCGTGTGTTGCGATACCGGGCGCCGTAGCGCATCGGGGGCTTTTATCCTCAGTCAGCGTGGATTTGATGTCTACACCCTGGTCAATGGCCTGATGGACGTTCCCGCTGAGGCGTTGAGCGGGGATGCTGAAACCCCGCCGGTAGAGGTTTCTCCCCGTGATGCGGATATTCTTCCCTTTGACAACGAGGGTGTGTCAGAGGGTGCAGGCGCCACCATCTCGGCAGATGAAGTCGCCTTACTGAACGAACAGCTGCGTGACAGTGAGGCGGCGCGCGATGCGCAGCAGTCTGAATTCGAGCGTTTGCAGCAGCGTGTCGAATCGCTGGAAAGCGCCTTGCGGGATTCGGAGTCGCAGCACAATACATTGCTTGACCAGCTGGAAGAGCTGAAACAGCGTGGCGATGCCGCGGGGGAAGCCGGCGAAGCGCTTGAAAAGCAACGGGTACAGCTGGAGGAAGAGCTTGCCCGTGTGCGCGATGATTACCAGCAACTGGGGCAGCGCACCAGCGCCGTTGCCGGCGAACGCGATGCGGCCAGTCGGGAACTGGAGAAAACCCGTGCTGAACTGGAAGACCTGAAGGCCCGTCTTGACAGCCACCAGGGCGAGATCAGTGAGCAGGTCAGTACGCTGCAGAAGCAACTGGACGAACGTACGGCCGAACTGGCCGATGAAGCCGCCCGCCGTGGTGAAATTGAATCCGCGCTGGCCGAGGCGGAGAAGGCTGTCGCCGAGGCCTCGGATCGCGAAAACGCATTGTCGGCACAACTGGGCCAGATGGAACAGCAGGCCGGCGAACAGCAGCAACAGTTACAGGAAAATTTCCTGGCGGAAAAATCCGCACTTGAAGCGCAGCTACAGTCCTTGCAGGACAGTCATACGGACGACGAACAGAAACTCGCCGAGCAAGCCAGGGAACGGGATGCGCTGGCCGACAGGCTGGCAGATGTCGAACAGCAGTTGCTTCAGTCACAGGCGTCCGAGCAGTCCGTCAAGGCCTCGCTGGAGCAGGCCCGGCAGCAGGCTGAAGACGAGGCGCAGCGTATTCACGCCGAGTCACAGAAAGAACAGGATGTACTGCAGGCGGAAATCGAGACACTCAGGGAGGCCGTCGCCACACAGGATCAGCTGGTTGCACAGTTGCAGGCGCGTGATCAGGCGCTGGCAGACGCCGGCCGCGACAAGGATCTGGCGCAACAGCAGCTAGAAGCGCAGATGCGGGAGCGGGAAGCGCTCAATGCACAGCTCGTGGAAAAAGCCGAATGCGAAGACCGGCTGACCCGCCGGGTCGCCGAACTTGAACAGCAACTGACCGCGCTTGAGGGTGAGTATGAGTCCGATCTTGGCAGCGCGCGTCAGGCCATGTCGCGTGCGCAAACCGAAGTCGAAAACCTGCAGCGCGAGCAACAGCGCCTGCTCAATCGTATCCGCAAGGCCGAGGAAACGCTGGATCGCGAGCGTCACGACCACGAGGTCGAGATACATCGGCTGCACAAGGAAATGGAATCGGCGGCCGAAGGTTCGTCAGAAGCGCTGACGGCGGAGCTGGAAGCCTTGCAGGAACAGGTCAGCGAAGCCGCTCGCCTGCGCGATGACCTGGAAATCCGCCTTGGTGAGCGTAGCGCCCAGCTGGAAGATAGTGAGGGGCGCGCCGATGAGCGTGAACAGCAACTGAAGCTGGCAGAGCAGGGGGCGCAGGAGGCGGAACAGCAAC
>JALWRY010000370.1:0-6698 GCA_027080445.1 Thiohalobacter sp.
GTGTGCCGGTTTCAATGGCTCCAGTCCCCAGTCATCAACGATCAGCAACTGGACCTTGGCCAGCTGCTTGAGCTGTTTGTGATAACTGCCATCGGCCTTGGTCTGGGTCAGTTCCAGTAATAACCGTGACAGGCGGTAATAACGGACACTGTAGCCCTGCAAACAGGCGTTATGCCCCAGGGCGCAGGCCAGGTAAGTCTTGCCACTGCCGCAGGGGCCGGTGACCAGCAGATTCTGGCCCCGGTTAATCCAGTCGCCTTGCGCCAACCGCGCCATCTGTGTCGGCTTGAGGTTGCGTGGGTGCTGATAGTCGATATCGGGTACGCAGGCGGCGAGCTTGAAGCGGGCCTGGCGGATCAGGCGCTCCTGCTTGCGCTGATCCCGGCTTAGACATTCCTGTTCAACCAGCAGCGCGAGTCGTTCGGTAAAGGCCAGGCCCTCATAGGTACCGACCTGCTCCAGCTGGCTTTGCAGGGCATGGGCCATGCCACCGAGTTTGAGTTGGCGTAGCGCGGTCAAGGTGTGTGTCGTCATAGGGTATTCTCCTTAGGTTAGTGGAAGGTGCGTGGGCCACGGATGTTCTCGTGATCCTGGGGGAGTTCGGTGTCGAGATCGAGCTGCTCAGGCAGTTGATCCCGATTGCTTTGCAGGATCGACTTGACCTGTTTCAGGCGAACCAGACCGGCTTTGTTGGCGATCCGGCAGGCGGCTTCGAGGCGTTCGCGTGGATAGGCCTGACTGAGATTGAGCAAGCCGAGACAGACCCGGTAGGCCTGTTCCGGGTGGGCTTTGGTGTCGAGCTGCGTGGTGACCCAGCATAGCGTTTCAGAACCGATGTCGTGCGCCCAGTTCTTTAACCGTCCCGGTGTCCACTGCTGGTGTTTCTGATGGCGCTTGGGCATGTGCGCCGGTTCGGTAGTCATGCCCGGCCGGTGCTTGCGGGCATGCGTGGCCACGGACTTCTGGCGGAAGTAGAGCGTGATCAGCGTGTCACTGGCGTGCAGCTCCAGCGTTTCACCCACGTACTGGTGCGGTACCGAGTAGTGATGTTGCTGATACTGCACATGGTAGTCGATGTTGACCTTAACCGGCTTGATATCGACGTAGCGGTAGGGGTGGCGGGGCAACGGTTTGAGGGCAGGCTGATCCAGCTGTTCGAACGCCTGACGGCGATTGCCGGGCAACTGCTTGAACGGTTTTTGGTTCAGATCATCCAGCAAGGCGCGGATGCACTGGTTCAGCTCGGCCAGTGAGAAGAACGTGTGGTGTCGTAACCGCGCCAGGATCCAGCGTTCGACGATTTGTACGCCAACCTCAGCCTTGGCCTTATCCTTCGGCTTGTAAGGTCGCGCCGGGATCACGGCGACCTGGTAGTGTTCGGCCCACTGCTGGTAACTGGCATTGAGATCGGGATCGTAGCGACAGGCCCGTGTGACGCCGCTGCGTAAATTATCGGGCACGACGATCTCGGTGCAGCCGCCAAAGTACGCGAACGTCCGACCCTGGCTGT
The DNA here is from genome assembly GCA_027080445.1 of Thiohalobacter sp. Taxonomy (GTDB): domain Bacteria; phylum Pseudomonadota; class Gammaproteobacteria; order DSM-19610; family DSM-19610; genus Thiogranum. The sequence continues at coordinate 1,511 of JALWRY010000370.1, forward strand.
CCAGCCAGTCAGGTAACGACTGACTCCATGTCGCCTCGGCATAGGTGTAGTTGGAGGCACCCAACACCGCCACGAACACCTGAGCCGGATGGATCTCGCCAGTGGTCGCACAGACGATGGGCACCGTCGGTCCGGCGTAATCGACAAAGCACTTCTCACCGGCCTTGTGCAGCTGACGCATGGAGCGTTTTTGCAGGCCCTGCCAATGGCGGTAACGGTCACAGAACTGCGAGTAGCTGTAACAGCGGTTGGGATACTGCTGGGTGTACTCCTCGGCAACTGCTCCTGCGTTGCCCTACCTCCTGCATCCATGCAGTCGTCCCACAGCAGTTGCTTGGTCATCCCCTTGCGCTTGAGTTCCTGATGGACGACGGACCAGTCGGGTACCTGGAAACGGTGAGACACCCGGGTGTCGGCACCGGGATAGAACAGTCGGGCCAGCTGGTCGTCAGTCAACTCCGATGGCAGTGGCCAACCAAGGCCCAGCGCCCCGGCTTTGCTCAGCAGTTTCTGGATGGCGCCGACACTGAGCTTGGTGCTGGCTTTGATCTGCCGGATCGTCAGCCCGGCGTGTCGTAAACGTAGAATTTCGCGGATTTTTCGCATTGTCGTCCTCTTGGCTGGCATGACCACTCCCAAAAAGCGGGAGAGCCTACCAAACTAATTGACAAAACAATGCGTTGGAAAGGATTCCGGTTGAACGTGAACACCCATTCCGGGATCGTGAACACCGATTCCGGAAAATCCCGAAAAGTGTTCACCTTGAACCGGAATGGGTGTTCACGTTCAACCAGAATAGGTGTTCACGTTGAACCAGAATGAGTGTTCATCTTGGGCCGGAATACGCACGCCTTCCACCTCACCCCGCAATTATCAGAAGAACAGTTCGCTTAATTTCTGACCTGGATCTTCTGCCTTCATAAACGCCTCACCGACCAGGAACGCATGCACATCAGCCGCGTGTATACGCTGTACATCGTCACGGATGTGTATGCCGCTTTCCGTTACCAGCAGGCGATCTTCGGGGAAATCCCGCTTCAATGCCAACGTGGTATCAAGGCTTGTTTCGAAGGTTCGCAGGTTGCGGTTATTGACACCGATCAGCGGCGCAGGGGTGGTTAAGGCCAGTTCCATTTCCCCGGCATCGTGGACTTCAACCAGTGCATCCAGACCCAGTTCACTAGCCAGTTGTAACAGGTCATGAAGCCGCGCATCATCAAGCGCAGCCACAATCAACAAAATGCAATCCGCGCCCAGCGCCCGCGCTTCCCAGACCTGATAGGGGTCGATAACAAAGTCCTTGCGCAACACAGGCAACTGACACGCTGCACGCGCCTGCTGCAGGTATTCGTCCGCACCCTGGAAAAAATCCACATCGGTCAGTACTGACAGGCAGGTAGCGCCACCTTTTTCGTAACTGGCGGCAATCTCGTCCGGTACAAAATGCGCTCTCAATACACCCTTGCTCGGCGAGGCTTTCTTGATTTCGGCGATCACGGCCGCATCGCCCTCGACCGCGCGTCGGCGCAGGGCATCCAGGAACCCGCGGACCGGATCGGCATGTTCAGCACGTTCACGTATCGCCTGCTGCGAAACACGCGCACGACGTTCAGCGATTTCTTCCGTCTTGCGACGCAGGATTTTTTTCAGGATATCGGGGGTATCTGACATGGGAGCAATTTCAGGCTAAAAACGGTTACTGACTTCAATCAGTTGCGCAAAGGTCTGCCTTGCGGCACCGGAGGCGATGGTTTCGAGCGCCTTGTTGACCCCGTCCGCAAGACTGTCGGCAAGGCCTGCCACGTAAATGGCCGCACCGGCATTCAGCGCGACGATGTCGCGCGCGGGACCGGGCCGATTATCGAATACCTGGCCGATCAATGCCAGGCTTTCCTGCGCATCCTTAACGGCAAGATCGGCCACATCGGCTGTCTGCAGTCCGAACGTTGAGGGTTCGATCCGGTAGCAGATCACCTTGCCGTCCTTAAGTTCGGCAACCTGTGTTGGTGAACCGATGCTGATTTCATCCAGCCCGTCATCGGCGTGCACCACCATGACATGATGGCTGCCGAGTTTGCCGAGCACCTGTGCCAGTGGCTCCAGCCAGTCGGCGCTGAACACGCCGAGTACCTGGTTGGGTGCGCCAGCCGGATTGGTCAAGGGACCCAGCAGGTTGAACAGGGTGCGTACCCCCATCTCCTTGCGCGGGCCGATAGCGTGCTTCATGGCGCTGTGGTGTCTGGGTGCAAACAGGAAACCGACACCGACCTTGTCCACGCAGGCCGCCACCTGCTCTGCCGTCAGGTCAAGATTGACGCCGGCCGCTTCCAGCACGTCGGCACTGCCGCAACTCGACGATACGGAACGGTTGCCGTGCTTGGCCACGCGCGCGCCCGCCGCCGCCGTCACCATGGCGCTGGCGGTGGAAATATTGAACGTCGAAGCACCGTCGCCGCCGGTGCCGCAGGTATCCACCAGGTGCTCGCCACCAACAGGGACCGGCGTGGCCAGTTCGCGCATGACTTTTGCCGCCGCGGCAATCTCATCGACGCTTTCGCCCTTCATGCGCAGGCCAATCAAAAACCCGCCAATCTGCGCTGGTGTGGCCTGTCCGGTCATCACCAGTTGCATGACACCGTGCATTTCTTCCGCGTCCAGATCCTGCCGCTCGGTCACGCGGCGAATCGCGGTCTGCATATCCATGACTCAGGTCTCCAGGAAATTCTTCAGCATGGCGTGGCCATGCTCGGTCAGGATCGATTCGGGATGAAACTGCACGCCTTCGACAGGCAGTTCACGGTGCCGCACACCCATGATCTCGTCGATTTCACCCGCCGCACTGCCTGTCCAGGCCGTCACTTCAAGGCAGTCCGGCAGACTCGCCTTCTCGATCACCAGCGAATGGTAGCGGGTGGCTTCCAGCGGATTGGAAAGGCCACGGAACACACCTTCGTCACGGTGATGAATCATCGAGGTCTTGCCGTGCATAATTTCAGCGGCGTGTACAATTCGCCCACCGAACGCCTGGCCGATACTCTGGTGGCCCAGGCAAACCCCGAGAATCGGTATGCGCCCGGCAAACGCCTTGATGGTTTCCACTGACACACCCGCCTCATTCGGCGTACAGGGCCCGGGTGAAATCACAATTTTCTCCGGCGCCAGTTTTTCAATCCCCGCCACGCTGATCCGGTCATTCCGGTACACGCGCACGTCCGCGCCCAGCTCGCCGAAATACTGCACCAGGTTGTAGGTGAAGGAGTCGTAGTTATCGATCATCAACAACATCAGTCCTGCCCCTCTCGCAATGATTGCCGTCCAGCCCGGCTTCCGCCAGCGCCACGGCGCGGAAAATCGCCCGGCCCTTGTTCATGGTCTCGGCCCATTCATTGGCCGGCACGGAATCCGCGACAATACCGGCGCCCGCCTGGATGTGCAGCACCTCATCCTTGATGACAGCCGTTCGAATCGCGATCGCGGTATCCATGTTGCCGGACCATGACAGGTAACCGACCGCGCCGGCGTAGACCCCGCGCTTGACCGGCTCCAGTTCGTCGATAATTTCCATGGCGCGAATTTTTGGCGCGCCACTCACCGTGCCGGCCGGGAAGGTGGCGCGCAAGACATCGATGGCCGAAAGCTCCGGACGGATGCGCCCGGTGACATTGGAGACAATATGCATCACATGCGAATAACGCTCGATGATCATCCTGTCGGTCAGCTCGACACTGCCGATTTCGCTGACGCGGCCGGCATCGTTGCGGCCCAGGTCGATCAGCATCAGGTGCTCGGCCAGTTCCTTGGGGTCTGCCAGCAGTTCCTCTTCCAGTGCCTTGTCCTCGGCTTCGTTGGCGCCACGCGGACGGGTACCGGCAATGGGGCGCACGGTCACCACGTCGTCTTCGAGACGCACCAGAATTTCCGGCGAAGAGCCGACGATATGAAAATCGTCCAGGTCGAGGAAGAACATGTACGGTGAGGGGTTCAGGCCGCGTAGCGCGCGGTACAGGTCCAGCGGCGGCGCGTGAAACGGGATAGACAAGCGCTGCGACAACACCACCTGCATGGCGTCGCCCTCGACGATGTAATCCTTCACGCGCTGTACTGCGGATTCAAAACCTTGTTGCGTGAAACCCGACACAAAATCATCTTCGGACACCTCGCGCGGTTGCGCCAACGCACCGGGAATCTGCACGGCCTGACACAGGCGTTTCATCAGGGCATCGAGCCGCCGCTGCGCAGCGTCCCAGGCATCGTCTCGCGCGGTATCGGCATGCACGACCATCACCAGCTTGCCGGCCAGGTTATCGAACACCACGACTTCGTCGGACACCATGAGCAAAATATCCGGCGTTTGCAGGGTGTCTTCGTTTACTCCATCTTTCAGACGCGGTTCAATATAGCGCACCGTATCGTAGCCAAAGTAACCCACCAGGCCACCGCCAAAGCGTGGCAAACCTTCCAGGTCAGGTGCACGAAACCGTTGCTGGAAATCCTCGATCCATTGCAGCGGGTCGTCACAGTTGGTTACTTCGACCAGTTCGCCGTCGGTGCGCAACTCGATGCGCTGCCCGTACACGCGCAACACCGTGCGACACGGCAGGCCGATAATGGAGTAGCGCCCCCACTTCTCGCCGCCCTGCACGGACTCGAACAAATAGGAGTAAGGCCCGCTGGCGAGCTTCAGGTAAGTGCTTAAGGGGGTATCGAGGTCGGCCAGGACCTCGCGGGTCACCGGGATACGTTGGTATCCCTCGCTGGCCAGTTGTTCGAATTGTTCAGGCTTCATGGTCCTCACCGTTGAGACAGTTTTGATACGCGCGTGCAGTTATTGACAGTGGTTCAATGCCACCATCGTGCCTCCCGCTCGTGCCGTGTTGTCTCTACGGTGATCATTACGCCGCCTGTTCGAGTTCGCCTTTCAGATGGGCGAGGGTTTCAATCACCACATCAGGTTCCGCCACGCGGATGTCCTCGCCGTGGTTGTAGCCATACGGCAGGCAGGCAATCTGGAAGCCTGCCGCGCGCGCGGCCTTAACATCGCTGATCGAGTCGCCAACCATCAACGACCGCTCAGGGCTTACCTTAAAGAATTCCGCCGCGTGCAGCAACGGGGCCGGGTGCGGTTTCTTGTGTTCCAGGGTATCACCGCTGACGGCGATGCCCAGATAATTAAAATTACCAAGGTCTT
>JALWRY010000370.1:6708-13503 GCA_027080445.1 Thiohalobacter sp.
CTTCTTTCACACCGGGGTACAGTACTGAACGCTTTGAGGTATTGTCTGCGTACAGGTCGAGGAAGATCGGGTAGGCTTTTTCAAACCCGGCCTCGTCCGGCTCGCCGTCCAGTTGCCCGATCAGGGCGCGGCGCACCAGGCGCTCCACGCCATTGCCCACCCAGTCGCGCACACGGGCTTCACCCCAGGGTTCGCGACCCAGCTGTTTCATCATTTCGTCGACACAATAGGCCAGGTCCGGCACGCTGTCGACCAGCGTGCCATCCACATCGATGAGGATCATCCCGGGCTTGCGAAGCGCCATTCAGCCTGCCTTCGCCAGTTCGTCGCGCATGGCCTTGAGGACCGTGTCATACACATTCGCGTCACTGTCGCTGGCGGCACTGAAGATGGCGGAACCGGCCACAAATGTGTCCGCACCGGCTTCGGCAATTTCACGAATGTTGTTGACCTTGACGCCGCCATCGATCTCCAGGCGGATATCACGACCTGACGCATCAATAATCTTGCGCGCCTCGCGCAGCTTGCCAAGCGTGGCGGGGATAAAACTCTGACCGCCAAAACCCGGGTTAACGGACATCAGCAACACCATATCCACCTTGTCCATCACATAGGTCAGGTAGTCCAGGGGTGTAGCGGGGTTGAACACCAGCCCGGATTTACAACCTTCGCCCTTTATCAACTGCAACGTGCGGTCAATATGCTCGCTGCCTTCCGGGTGGAAGGTAATGTAGCTGGCGCCGGCTTTGGCGAAATCCGGAATGATGCGGTCCACCGGCTTGACCATCAGGTGTACGTCAATCTCGGCGGTGACACCGTGCTTGCGCAGGGCGTCGCAGACCAACGGGCCGATAGTCAGGTTGGGCACATAGTGGTTATCCATCACGTCGAAATGGACAATGTCAGCCCCGGACTTGAGGACGTTATCCACTTCCTCGCCCAAGCGGGCGAAATCGGCTGACAAAATAGACGGTGCAATCTTGTAATCTGGCATAATCCGGACCTCATCAATGTATATTGCGCTGGGAAATCAAGACCGCGCACTTTACCGGAAGCGCGACACGATTTCAGCCTGTGTACACGGGCCAGGCATTAAACCCTGTAACCGGAAGGGGAACTACGGTGTATCACATACCTAAGCTGCTATTGCTGCTGGCCTTTTCCTTGTCACTGGCAACACCCTGTCTTGCCGCTTCAGACCAGGCGAAGGAAAAACGCTGGGCCGATCAAATCACCGACAGCCTGATGGATGGCGAGGCCTGCCAGCTGAAGGTGGGCGCCACGCCTTTCCTGGGGCTTTTTACCAAGGCCAGCGGACCGTCAACCGGCCGCGCTGTCATTATTGTCCACGGTATGGGCGCACACCCGAACTGGGCCGAGGTCATTCGGCCACTGCGGGTCGGACTGGCCGAGCATGGCTGGTCAACCCTGTCCATCCAGATGCCCGTGTTGCCCAACGGGGCCGGACTCAAGGATTATGTACCGTTGTTTGACGAGGTGACACCACGCATCGATGCAGCGGTCGATATGCTAAAGAAACGCGGCAACAAGACCATCATTCTCATCGGCCACAGCCTCGGCGCTACCATGTCGGCCTGGTACCTCGCCAACAAGACAAAACCCGGGATCAAGGGCGCGGTTTTCATCGGGCTGGGCAGCTCGGATATCGACCCGAAAACCGACAACCTGTTGTCTTTAAGTAAAATCACCCTGCCGGTACTGGATATCTACGGCAGCCGCGACCTCGGCAACGTCCTGTCCACGCGCGAGGACCGGAAATCCGTCGCCGTACGGGCCGGCAACAAATCCTATCGCCAGATTCAGGTTGAAGGCGCCGACCATTTTTTCACCGGCATGCAGGATAGCCTGGTACGGCATGTCTACGGCTGGCTTCGATCCCATTTCGTCAAAAAACCACGGTAACCCGCTATGAACAACCTGCACAGTATTGCCATCAGTCTGCACATCCTCTCTGCCGTCATCTGGGTCGGCGGCATGTTCTTCGCCCACCAGGTACTGCGGCCGGTCGCCGTGCAGCAATTCGAGCCCCCGCAACGCCTGAAGCTCTGGGCGCAGGTCTTTCGGCGTTTCTTCCCCTGGGTGTGGCTGTGCGTCATCCTGTTGCCGTTAACGGGCTACTGGATGGTATTCAGACTGTTCGGCGGCATGGGCGCCGTCGGCCTGCATATTCATATCATGCAGGGACTGGGCTGGATAATGATCCTGCTCTACATGCACCTGTACTTCGCGCCCTTCAGGCGGCTGAAAGAGGCTGTCATTACCGAACAGTGGCCGGAAGCCGGAAAGCGTCTGAACCAGATCCGTCAGATCGTGGGAATCAACCTGCTACTGGGTATCGCGGTAATTGTTGTCGCCGCCGGTGGACGGTTTTTATAAGCCGCGGGCTTTCCTGACGGTGTCGTAGGCGCTGCGGATTTCCTGGCTTTTCTCGGTCGCCAGCCGGATCATTTCCTCCGGCAAGCCCTTCGACACCAGCTTGTCGGGATGATGCTGGCTCATCAGACGCCGGTAGGCCTTTTTGACCTCGGCATCAGTGGCCGAGGCTTCGACGCCGAGCACCTCGTAGGCCTCGCGCAATACATCGCGTGGCGCAGCGCCGCCTTCCCCACCGGCAAAATGCTGCGCATTCCGCACCAGAGCCTCGATGTGCTGGAATGCCTGTACCGAGAATCCAAGCACCCGGCGCACCTGTTCCAGCACCTGGCGCTCACCGGGGTGTATCTCGCCATCGGCGTAGGCCGCGTGCATCAGAATCTCGACAAACATCTGCATCAGGTTGCGCCGACGCTGACACTCCTGGCGGAACTGCTGAAGCACCGCTTCCAGCGGGAAATCCGCCTGCTTGCCCTGGTTGAACAGATGGATGGCGACCTTGCGGCGGTCATCGTCGAGATTGAACTGCTGCATGATCCGGCGCGCCAGGTCGATCTCGCTTTTTGAGACCTTGCCGTCTGCCTTGGCCAGGTGTCCCATGACGGAAAATACGGTGGTAAAAAACACCGTCTGCACGCGTTCCTGCGCACCCGGGGAAAAATCACTGGCAACACGGCCCATGCCCCGGTCGAAGTTATGGCCAAAGGATGCCCCGATCAGCGCGCCCAGCGGGCCGCCGAGCATGAAACCGAAGGCGCCACCCAGCAATTTACCCCACCAACCCATGATTTCCCCCTGTCAGTTTCACCGCGAACTGCAGAAATTCGGTGCTCTGAGGCCATTGTCTGGCCTCCATCACCACAATATTTGTACGCATTATCAGCCCTCTACAAGCGTCAATTTTCTCTCGTTGCAAACCCGATTTTATGGGCCTATAAAGTAATCAGGGTTCTGGTCAAAAGGCCATTCGCGCTCGGGTTCAGCCCGAAGCGGCTGTTAGCAACCTGTCACCGCCCACGGGGCGTCAAGTATCAGCAGTTTGATCAAGGAGGTAAAGCGTCATGACACCACAACCTTCACCGCAGATCGGCGATTGGTACAAATCCACCGCAGGTGATGCATTCGAGGTCGTTGCCAGCGACGACGATGACGAAACGCTGGAACTTCAGTACTACGACGGCACCATCGAGGAACTGGACCGGGAAACCTGGGAAGTCCTGCAACCGGAACCGGTAGAACCCCCGGAAGACTGGAGCGGCTCGATGGATGTCTCACCGGAAGATGCCGCACTCACCGAAATCTGCCCGGACAGCCAGGACTGGATGACCCAGGTCGAAATAATTGAACAAAGTCTCATTTGACAGCCTCGAAACGCAACTATACTGGATTCAGGGGTCTAAATTGCCAATAGCTCCATACAATTCACCCCCAACCGGGACAGGAGGCGTAACATGAGACGCAGACTTTATTTTCTTTTACCCAGCGCGGCGCGCGCACGGCAGGCTGTAGACGAATTGCTGCTGGCGCGCATCGATGACCGGCATATTCACGTACTGGCAAAAGACACTATCGCACTCGGCGATATGCCGCAGGCCAACCTGCTGCAACGTAGCGATTTTGTACACGGTGCAGAACTCGGCTTCAGCCTTGGCGGCGCCACCGGCGTGTTGGCCGGCCTGCTTGCTATCACATTCCCGCCTGACGGCATGGCGCTTGGTGGCTGGACCGTACTGGTCACTGCACTGGCGGGCGCCATGATTGGCGCGTGGGTGTCCGGCATGATTGGTACCGATGCCCCCAACAGCCAGCTGAGGGAGTTTGAGCAGGCCATTGAACAGGGACAGATTCTCATGATGGTCGATGTACCCAAAAGCAAGGTGGAAACTGTCACCAACATGATCAAACGCCATCACCCCGAGGCGGATATGCACGGTATCGAACCGACCATCCCGGCTTTCCCCTGAAACAACAGGTTTTCCTCCAGAACACGGCGCCCTGCGGGGCGCTTTTTTTATCCAGCCAGACCTTAACTTGCTGGATTTATAAATAAAATAATCCGGTTTAATGTTTGTAGCCCGGCGCCGATAGAATTTGTGAAGGCTGAATCATCAGCCCTATCACCGCAGGAGGTGGGTCGTGGCGTACATTATGGATATGGCAAGCGGAACGATACAAACAGTTGAAGAACCGTCAACCAAACGCAGCTTCGGGATGGAACGCCAGGACGCCATCCCGCTGGAAGAACCCCCGCAACTCCAGCTTGCCAGGGTCGAAGCAGCAACCGAAACCACCACGCAGACACTTCACCCCGCCGCTATCGAAGTGCTGCTCAAGACACTCGAAGACTAGAATATCTCACTGGATCCCGGCATCCGCCGGGGCGCCAGTTTCTGCGCCACCGTTTCTGCGTCAATACTCCCGCACGACCCTGAACCCAAGGTTATCCAGCCGCACTTGCGCATCCACCCGGTCACGGCTGGCGCTGCGAAGCTGGGCGGACGGACTGCTATAGGCGCCACCCCGCACGACCCTGTCGACACATCCCGCGATATCCACTGCACGACCATCGTCCGGTGCACGGCTGTAATTCGGGACATAGCAATCCTGCACCCATTCACGCACGTTTCCCGCCATGTCATAGACGCCCCAGGCATTCGCCGGGAAACTGCCCACGCGGGAGGTCTGTACACCACTATCGGCACTGCCACAGTCAAAGCAATTGGCCCGGTTCCTGACCAGGTCTTCACCCCACCAGTAAAGTGTCTGTGTACCCGAACGCGCCACAAACTCCCATTCGGCTTCAGTGGGCAGACGGTAGTGGGCGCCGGTCTGCGCGGATAACCATCGCGCGTAGGCACCGGCATCCTCCCAGCTCACGTTGATCACAGGACGGGCGCCACGCCCCCATCCCTGATCTGCAGGCCGCCTGCGTCCTGTAGCGCGGGCAAACGCATCATACTCATCGAAGGTAATTTCGTGGGCGGCGATGGCAAACCCGGCCAGCCGGACATTGTGCTGGGGCCGTTCGTCAAACTGCTGCGAAACATCGCTGCTCCCCATCAGGAAATGGTCGGCGTGAAAACGCACCATCGCCGGCCCGGAGCCGCCATTGCCTAGGCGATCGCGGAAACTCCCGGCCGGCTGTTCAACCACCGGCTCAGCGGGTTCGATCACTGGCTCGGCCGACGAGACGGGCGACCCGGCTTCAACCTCCGCCGCCGGTACCGCCAAGGCTGTTTTTCCTGTTTCAGGAAGCGCCTGATCGCCCCCGTCAGAGACGACTCCGGAAGCGTGGGGGATATCCGGCATGCCCTTGGCGAGGGGGAATGCCCGCGAGCCTTCTGACGGGGCCATCACATCCGGTTTGACGTCCTCGGCTTCCGGCTTGTTACGGTCTTTATCAATGTTGTCGCGCGTCGCCGCCATGACAGGTGTTTGAGCTGGGGCAGCGGGCTCGTGTACGGGCGAGGACGCGCCCCTGACCGGCGCCGGTTCCTTGCCGGTGGTATCGGCCTGCCACCAGAACAATCCCGCGCCCGTTATCACCCCGACGGCCAACCCGACCAGCAAGCCTTTGATCAGGCCTGATGTTGGCGTCCCTGCCTCCGGCTGTGCCGCGACGCTGGCGATTTCCTCGTCGAGTAACACACCTGGCTCTGGCTCAGGTTCAGGCCCTTCGACCTCGTCATAAGCCGGAACATCAGGCAGCATGGGATTGGACGCATGGGGATCGTTATCATCCAGCGAGGGAATCATACCCTCCACCGTGGCTGGCGCCGGGGACTCAGTCGCACAACGTAACTGCTCCCGGAGCACTTCCACCTCCCGCTTCAGCGCCTCGACCTGCGCCTCCGCCTGGGTCCGCAAACGCACGGCCATCTCGACATTCTGCTTGGCCTGCTGCAGCGCTTCATTGTCAGGGGAATCGCTACCCTCGCCGGACAACATGCCCTCGAGACCACGGTGTACTTCGGCCTCGGCGCGCAACTGGTCGAGTTCGTTTTTCAGACTTTCCGTCGACGACAACAGGGCATCACGTTCCGCCTGCACGCTGTCCAGCCGGGCCTGCACTTCGTCCAGGCGGGCGGCCGCGTTTTCATTATGCTCCAGCGTCTGTTTCGATTGCTGGTAGGCCTCGCGCAGGTCCTCGAGTTCCTGGTTGATGACCGTGATGGTTTCCTGGTGGCTGTGACAGGCTTTCTCGGATTTTTCCAGCGCCTCACGCAGGCCCTGCTGTATTCCCTGCTCGGTATTCAGGCGTATTTCCATTTCCTCATTGGCCATACGCGTGGCTTCGACCAGTTGCTGTTCCGCCTCCTGCGCCCCCTGCTGTGCCAGCTTCAGTTGCTGTTCAAGCTGATCGGCGTGCGCCTGAATATCTTCCAGCTGGGCGCGACGCTC
>JALWRY010000371.1 GCA_027080445.1 Thiohalobacter sp.
TCGCAGATGGTTACGCCAACCCGGATACCGGCCACGTCGGCCACGCAAAAGCCCTCACCAGGCACAAAATAGCGTTTTTCGTCAAAGACGCTGTAGTTGGGTAGTTGATGTTTACGACACCGTGCAAGGCATTCGCCATCGTGAATCAACGAGGCGGTGTTGTAACAGCCCTGCGTCGTCTGTTCCGGGTGCCCCACCAGCAGGTGGATACCCTGCACCTCGGCGCAAATCCGTTCCAGTCCCTCGGATACCATCTCGTGAAGCGCCGGCCGCAGCAGCAGGTCTTCCGGCGGGTAACCGGTCAGGGTCAGCTCGGGGAAAATGACAAGGTCGGCGTTCAATTCATCGCGCGCACGCAATGCACAGTCAATAATGCGCGACACATTCCCGGGGACGTCCCCGACACGCAGGTTGACCTGCGCCATCACCAGCCGCAGTGCAGATTCTCCGGGACGCGCGGTCACGATCCGGCCATCAGTTCCTGCATGCGCACGCCCATATCGGCCGGCGAGCGAACAACCGACACACCGGCTGCCTCCAGTGCGGCGAACTTGGCCTCGGCCGTACCCTTACCGCCACTGATAATGGCGCCGGCGTGTCCCATGCGCTTGCCCGGTGGCGCCGTGACACCGGCAATATAGGCCACTACCGGCTTGTTCATGTGATCGGCAATGAAGGCGGCGGCCTCCTCCTCGGCGCTGCCGCCAATCTCGCCGACCAGGATAACGCCTTCGGTATCCGGGTCGCGCTCAAAGCGTTCCAGGCAATCGATAAACTCCAGGCCGTGAATCGGGTCACCGCCGATACCGATACAGGTGCTTTGCCCCAGCCCGGCCAGGGTGGTCTGGTATACCGCCTCATAGGTCAGCGTACCCGAGCGCGATATGATGCCAATGCGGCCGGGCTGATGGATCGCCCCCGGCATGATGCCGATTTTGCACTCACCCGGAGTGATAATGCCCGGGCAGTTAGGCCCGATCAGGGACACCTGGCGGCCGGCAAGGGCCGCCTTGACCTTGACCATATCCAGCACCGGGATCCCTTCGGTGATACACACGATCACCTCGACCCCGGCATCCGCCGCTTCCAGGATCGCGTCTGCGGCAAACGCGGCGGGGACGTAAATCATGCTGGCGTTCGCACCGGTTTCATCCACGGCATCCTGTACGGTATTGAATACCGGCAGATCGAGGTGCGTCTGACCGCCCTTGCCGGGCGTCACGCCGCCAACCATCTGCGTCCCGTAAGCCAGCGCCTGCTCGGAGTGGAAAGTGCCCTGCTTGCCGGTGAAGCCCTGGCAAATGACCCGGGTGGTTTTATCTATCAGTATGCTCATGAGGCTTGTCCGGCAACGGCTGCAACCACTTTCTGCGCAGCATCGGTGAGTCCTTCGGCAGCGATCACACCGAGACCGGAGTCCGCCAGCAAACGCTTGCCCTGTTCCACATTCGTCCCTTCCAGCCGCACCACCACTGGCAGGTCGACGCCCACCTCCTCGACCGCCTGGATAATGCCATTGGCAATCAGGTCGCAACGCACGATCCCGCCGAAGATATTGACCAGGATAGCGCGCACCTTGGTGTCGGACAGAATCAGCTTGAACGCCTCCGCGACACGATCCGCCGTCGCGCCGCCACCGACATCGAGGAAATTGGCCGGCTCGCCACCGTGCAGCTTGATCAGGTCCATGGTCGCCATGGCCAGGCCGGCGCCGTTGACCATACAGGCGATATCGCCGTCCAGGGTAATGTAATTCAGACCATGCTCACTGGCGGCGCGTTCCTTGTCGTCTTCCTGGGTCGGATCACGCAATTCACTGGTGTCCGGGTGACGGTAAAGGGCGTTATCCTCGATATCCAGCTTGGCATCCAGCGCCAGCAAGGCGCCATCACGCGCCACCACCAGCGGGTTGATCTCCACCAGGCTGGCGTCTTCCCGTTCAAACAGGCGGAACAGCCCGCCCAGCAGGCGCGTAAACGCCTTGACCTGTTCACCGGCCAACCCCAGCCCAAAGGCCAGATTCCGGCACTGGTAGGGTTGCAAACCTACCGCCGGGTGTACCGCCTCGGTGAGAATGGCTGCCGGGTCTTTTGCGGCGACCCCTTCAATATCCATACCGCCGGCGCGTGACGCCATCACCGTGATGCACTCACTGTGGCGATCGACCAGCAGTCCCAGGTAAAGCTCGCGGTCGATATCGACCGTGCCTTCCACCAGCAAACGATGAATGGGCAAACCCGGCTCGCCGGTCTGTTTGGTGACCAGACGGCTGCCCAGCAACTCATCGGCGAACTGGCGCACGGCTTCGACCCCGTCCAGCAACTTCACGCCACCGGCTTTACCCCGACCGCCCGCATGCACCTGCGCCTTGACCACCCAGCGTCCACCACCCAGTGCACTGGCAGCCTCGGCCGCGGCGGGCGCCGACTCCACCATACGACCATCGGGTACGGGTACGCCGTAATCGCGGAACAGTTGCTTGGCCTGGTATTCGTGAAGATGCATGATGGGATCCTGAGTGTTGAAGAGCCGTATTCTGCGCAATGACAGGGGGTAGAGTAAAGCCTTACTGGCAGCACCGGGCTGATACGGTACACTAGGCCCCTATGTTTGGCATACGCGCACTCATTTTTTTACTCGGCATCGCCTTTGTGGTGTGGATGCTGTTCCGGCTGGGACGCGCGCCGTCTGCCCGGAAACCCGCCAGTAAACCCGTCGACGACATGGTGCGCTGCGCCCGCTGCGGCGTCTTTGTGCCAAAGCATGAAGCGATCCGTGAAGGTGACAGGCATTACTGCTGCTCCCGGCACCGGGATGAGGATCACTGACACCGATGGCAATCGCTGCCAACCCGGACAAGGCATTACACGAAACCCGTACCGGCTGGCAGCGACTTCGCCTGCTGAGTTTCTACCGCCTGGTTCTCACCGGCCTGCTCGCCGTGCTGTATTTCTCCCTGCAGGACAGCAACCCGTTCGGCGTCCAGGATCACGCCCTGTTTCGCTCGACGCTACTGGTGTGGCTGCTATTCAGCCTGCTCGCCGGAACGACCACCCGCCTGCAACAGCCGGGCTATTACCTTCAGTCATTGCTGCAAATTCTTGTCGATATCGGCGCACTGGCGCTATTGGCCCACGCCACCAGTGGCGTCAACAGCCCGCTCACCATTCTGCTCGTCATTACCATTGCTGTCGGCGCATTGCTGTTGCCGGGACGCATGGCCTACCTGTTCGCTGCCGTGGCTTCGCTGGCGCTGCTGCTCGACACCGGCTTTTCCTTACTGGAACTCGAAAAGTCCAGCGCGAGTTCCGTGACCCGCGCCGGGCTCATGGGCCTGGTGCTGTTCGCCACCGCCGCACTGGCGCACGTACTGGCGATTCGCCTGCGTGACAGCGAGGCGCTGGCGGCACAGCGCGGCATTGATCTCGCCAACCTGCAACAACTCAACCAGTATGTCATTCGCCAGTTGCAGTCCGGCATCCTGGTGGTCGACCCACACGGCGTGGTGCGGCTCGCGAATGATCAGGCACTGCACCTGCTCGGCCTGGATGTTGCCGAAGGGCACGCCCTGGACAAGCTGTCACCGGCGCTGGCCGAACAACTCAGGCGCTGGCGGGATAACCCGGTGTTGCAGGCGGAAAGCGTCCCGGCAGAGATCGCGAATGCCAGCTTCACACCCCGTTTCACCCGGGTGGATACCTCACAGGGTCCCGGCACACTGGTCCTGCTCGACGATGACACACGGCTTGCGCAACAAAGCCAGCAATTGAAACTGGCTTCACTGGGCCGCATGAGCGCCAGCATCGCGCATGAAATCCGCAATCCGCTGGGCGCCATCAGTCACGCGGCGCAACTCCTGTCCGAGTCCGGTCAACTGGACGGTGGCGACAAGCGGCTGACTGAAATCATCAACAGCCACACCCGGCGCGTCAACGAGATTATCGAAAGCGTACTGCAACTGTCGCGGCGATCCGACAGCCAGCCTCAGGCACTGCAACTCGGTGAGTGGTTACGGCTGTTTCATGGCGAGTTCATCGAAACCGAGGGGGCCGGCGCCGCGCGTCTCATGCTCGACATCGAGGATGATGACTTATGCCTGATCTGCGACCCCGGCCACCTGCGCCAGGTGCTGGCCAACCTGTGCCAGAATGCACTGCACCACTCGCCGGACGACAGCATGGTCCGGCTACATGCAACGACAGGCGAGAATGGAACCGTCTGCCTGGACATCCTCGACGAGGGTCCCGGCATCGATCCGGATACGGCCGCAAAAATGTTCGAGCCCTTCTTTACAACCGAAAACAGCGGTACCGGTCTGGGTCTGTACATTGCCCGCGAGCTGTGCGAACTCAACCGTGCGCACCTTAGCTATCACCGGCGGAGCCTGGGTGGCAGCTGTTTTCGTATCGAGTTTGCGGCAGCCCGTGGCTAATGTAACGATTTTTCGTTACACGTACATTAATTGACATTGTACACGTAACGTGTACACTATATTTTCATGTACATGAATAGCCGCTAATGGCATTAAAAGGCAACAGCCGTGTAAAAATGATTAAAACAGATCAAATACTTAGGGGGGCATTAGATGCATTTAGAGAAACAACGGGCCTTCCCGCAAAAGTAAGAGCGAAGGAGGGACACCTGCCTGCCGGCTATGCAGATGCAGAAATACGCCTGGGTGACGGCAAGCCAATGATTGCCGAAATCAAGAAGACGCTTAGGCCTGCAACATTGGGGGCCGCGTTAGCGAACTTAAAGCGATTTAACCGCCAGGGTATCTTAATCACCGAATATATAACGCCTCAGGTGGGCGAAAAGCTTAAAGAAATGGAAATCCCATTTCTTGACGTGGCGGGTAATGCATTCTTCAAGACGCCAACTACATTAGTTTACGTAACAGGGAGGAAAAGGCCAACAGAATTCATTACACCAGGACGGAACAGGGCATTTAGAGCAGCAGGTCTAAAAGTTATCTTTACCTTGCTGGCGCTTAAAGGGCAATTGAAAGGGACTACGCGGGAAATTGCCCACAATTCAGGAGTGGCCAATGGCACGGTGGGCAACATTATCAAAGACCTTGAGCAACTAGGACTCCTATATAGAAGCAAAGCAAAAGGCATAGTGCTCGAAAACCGGGATAAATTGATTGATAGCTGGGTAGAGGCATACCCGAGAGAATTACGGCCGCAACTTAAAGCACAGCGATTTCAGATAGTACATCCCGATTGGTGGAAGGAGTTTACCTATGATCGCTGGCAAAAGGAGCAAATGTGCTTAGGTGGAGAACCCGCTGCTGCATTGCTTACAAAATATCTTTATCCGGAAAAGATCACAGTATATGGGCGGCCGGACTTCAGAAAACTCGCACGGGTAGTCGAACAACCCGTTCGTGATGAACGCGGTAATTTTGAATTACTGGAGCCATTCTGGAACTTCGAGACAGAAACCCTGCATGAGGTACACCGGCTCTGTCCGCCACTATTAATTTATGCGGACTTAGTCATCGCCGGGGATGCACGCCATCTGGATGCTGCGAATATAATAAGAGAGCGATATCTCCATGAAAGCTGAAGTAGCAGAGGTAGATGCGACGTTATATGAAGTGCTTGCCGCGTTTTCAGAGGCTGCTGACAGTGTTCAAACGCCATGGATGGTTATTGGCGCGACGGCGCGCATCATGCTACTGGAAAATGTTTACGGCTGGCCTCCAGGACTCGGTACGCAAGATGTTGACTTTGGAGTGCAAGTTGGCGATTGGGGCCACTATAAACAGCTGTGTAATCACATAACTAAAAAAAGCGACGTGTTCGAGTCAGAGCGCAAACCGACTAAACGATTTGTATTCAAAGAAGATATGGTGTTTGATCTCGTCCCATACGGTGGAGTTGAGGACGACCATAGACAAGTGTTCTGGCCACCTCATCACGATGAGGTTATGACGGTACGCGGTTTCGAAAGCGCGGCAAAGTACGCTGTGCCCGTACTTGTTAATCAAACGTTGACGGTCCCGATCATAAGCCCTGAGGGGTTATGTAGCCTAAAGTTTTTCGCCTGGGAAGAACGCCATACCCAACATCCGGGTAGAGACGCAAAAGACATTGCGTACCTGTTTAAAAATATTGAATCATTGTATTCAACTGAGACGCTGTTTAGTGAGCATCCAAATGCTGTTGAAAAAGCCGATTATCAAATTCAGAGCGCGGGCCATTACCAACTAGGCAGTGATGTGGGAGCACTCATGTCGAATGACGATTATCAATTTTTGACCACCTTTATTTCAGACGAATTAGAAAGAAATGGGGATTCGGATCTTTGTCGCGAGTTGCACCGGTATACAGGTATGGCATCTTTAAAGGAGACGCAAATGGCTCTAGAGTTTTTCTACCGAGGTCTTTGCGAGGGTTTCACCATGCACTCCACTGTGACGCAAGCCTGACACGCATGAGCACGCCACTGGCCCTCATCGTCGATGACGAACCGGATATCCGCGAGTTGCTGGAACTGACACTCGGCCGCATGAACATCGATACGCGCGCCGCAGCCGATATTTCCGCCGCGCGGGCGCTGCTGGAAAACGAAACCTTTGACCTGTGCCTGACCGACATGCGCCTGCCGGACGGCGACGGACTGCAACTGGTCGAGTTCATCCAGCAACAACAACCGGACTTGCCGGTAGCCGTAATTACCGCCCATGGCAATATGGAAACCGCCATCCAGGCACTCAAGGCCGGCGCCTTCGATTTTGTCTCCAAGCCGGTCGACCTGACCGTGCTGCGCAACCTGGTCAACAGCGCGCTCAAGCTGGCCAGCTTCCCGGAGCGCGACCGCCGCAGCCGCGACACCCTGCTGGGCGACTCGGCAGTGATGCAAACCATCCGCCACACCATCGCCAAACTGGCGCGCAGCCAGGCGCCGGTTTATATCAGTGGCGAATCCGGCACCGGCAAGGAGCTGGTAGCGCGTCTGATCCACGCCAAGGGACCGCGTAGCGAACACCGCTTCGTCCCGGTCAACTGCGGCGCTATCCCCTCCGAATTGATGGAGAGTGAATTCTTCGGGCATCGCAAGGGCAGTTTTACCGGCGCGACCAGCGACAAGGAAGGCCTGTTTCAGGCCGCCAACGGCGGCACCCTGTTTCTCGACGAGGTCGCCGAACTGCCCCTGTCCATGCAGGTCAAACTGCTGCGCGCCATCCAGGAAAAAGCCGTGCGCCCGGTGGGTGAACAAAAAGAAAGCCCGGTCGATGTGCGCATCCTCTCCGCCACCCACAAAAATCTTGCCGGGCTGGTCGAGGAAGGCGCCTTCCGCCAGGACCTGTTCTACCGCATCAATGTGATCGAGCTCAAGGTGCCCAGCCTGCGCCAGCGACGCGAAGATATCCCGCAACTGGCAGAACACATCCTGGCCGGCCTGTCGCCCGGCGATGCAGACATCCATCTCAACCCGGAGACGCTGCACACCCTGCAACGCTATGCGTTTCCCGGCAATGTTCGCGAACTGGAAAATATCCTCGAGCGCGCCCTCACGCTCTGCGACGGGCAGGAAATCCAGCCCGCTGACCTGGCGCTGCCGCAAGCCACAGACGTCAACGAAACAACCGGTGGTAGTGAACTTGCCGCCACGCCGCCGGAAGGCGTGGCGCTGGAAGACTACCTTGAGAACATCGAGCGACAGGCTATTCTCAAGGCCCTTGAACAGACCGGTAACAACAAGACAGCCGCGGCCAAGCAGCTGGGCATCACCTTTCGCGCCATGCGCTATCGATTGAAGAAGCTGGGGCTGGAGTAATCCCTTGACAGCAGGCAGATAGAATCTATCCTTACAAGCATCAGAGTAAGGAATCCTTACATGCTTGCCAAGAAAACTGTAAAAAACCAGATCACGCTACCCAGGAAGATCGTGGACGCCTTCCCGGATATCGACTATTTCGACGTCAGGATCGAGAACGGGAAAATCGTCCTTAATCCGGTTCAACCGGGACAGGCGGAACAGGTGCGCGACAAACTCGCCACGCTGGGTATCGCTGAAGACGATATTGAATATGCCGTGAGCTGGGCGAGAAAACAACCTGAATGAAGGTCGTGCTCGACACCAATGTCGTGTTGTCCACCCTGTTATTTTCACGCGGCCACCTGTGCTGGATACGCGATGCCTGGCGTACGGGTCAGTTCACACCCTGCATCAGTACCGCCACGACACAGGAACTCATCCGTGTGCTGTCTTATCCCAAATTCGAACTCGGCAGTGCCTATATCGAGGCCCTGCTTGGCGACTATCTCCCATACTGTGAAACCTGCACTGCTTTGAGGCGTGATCACAAGCTGCCCGATTGCCGCGACCCGCATGACCAGAAGTTTCTGCAACTCAGCGCCGCAGCCGGCGCCATCACCTTAGTGACCGGAGATCAGGCATTACTCGAATTAGACCCCGAAACCCGTTTTGCCATCGAAACACCAGCGCGATTCAAACAGCGATTTCGATAAGGTGTCGTATTGCCGGCCGGGAGGATGAAAATAAGCCCGTCACAATAGATTGATGCGCGGACTGCCAGTATCATTACCAAACCATTCTGACCCTCTTTCAACCCGAAAAACCAAGAGAGACTCAATGACCCGCCTTACAGCCGGGAAGAAAACCCGGAAAAAGCCCTCGGAATTTCAAAAGCTCTGGAAAAAAGCGGAAAATCTGAAGCAGCAAAATGCACGTTTCCGTCAACGCCTTGACGGAATTATACGGCGCATGCAAACGGATATCCGCGCAGCAGAAGAAGCGGCCGCCAGGCAACATATCCCCCTGCTCAAACGACTGATCACGCTGGGACAACGAAAATCACTGACCCAATGGCAGCGGCGGGAACTGGACGACTGGATCCATGAGATACTTGAACCCTTGCAACACTCCAGCCACCTGGATGCAGCGCTCAGGGAAGATATCGCCCGTTACGAGGCCTTTCGCCTGGGGATTGAACTGGATGAGGACGACCCAACGCCTGTAACGGCGCAGTTACAGGCGCATATCGAACGCGAAGACGCGCAAATCAGGGAGGAACAACAGGCCCAAAAGGAGGATTGGCGCGCCGCGATCCACGATGAAGTCGAGCGCCTGCTGGATGAGGCGCTTGGCCCGGAACCGCCACGACCGGAGCGCGTTAGCAACACCCCGGATGATCTTTTCCAGGACGAACTTCAGCAGGCGCAACAACGCGCTTACGAAACCTATCGTAAAGCCCGTGAAACCGCCCGGGCGGAATTGCTGGAAGAAATGCTGGAATATTCCGCGTTTCTGGATGACGACAAAGACGATGACTTTTTCGATTCCGATTTCGGTTTTGGCTCCACCGATGCCCACGATTCATCTTCCAGCGCGGCTGATAACGATACGCCCGCCATCAGTAACCGCGTTTTCAAACAACTGTTTCGCAGTACCGCCGCCGCGCTGCACCCGGACCGGGAACATGACCCGGAGCTGCGCGAGGTAAAACACAAGCTTATGACTGCGCTGCTCAAGGCGCGAAAACAGGGTGACGTCATGACCATCATTCAGATGCACCAGGAACATGTCAGTCACGATAGCGCCTTGTCAAAGGCGGATGAACAGCAGTTAATCGCGGCGCTGAAAGCCCAGGTTAGCGCACTCAAGCAGGAACGTGAATCGTACAGTTTTGAATCGCCACTGCACCGCATGGCTTATGAAGTATTCTATTCCCCAAGCGCCAAAAAAACCGAGCAGGCGTTAGAACAACACATTCGGCGCATGGAAACAGCGGCTTCGCAGGCACAATCCCTGGCGCAGCAAATAAAAACGCTCAAAACGCTCAAGCCGCATCTCGAACAGCGCTATGACGAAAGCCGTTTTAACAACCCGCTGGATGCGCTCGATGCGCTATTCGGATTTGATCCCTGAGACCCGTCGAAACATAAAGCCTGGATTCAGACTGAATCGCCCCCAGTATTCCGGAGACAACATTTTGCCATGCCGACAATCTCTGATATTCTATTCATATTCCATTCAGTCTTAACTCCGGGACATATTAAGAGCGCCATGCCAGATGAGCACATCCAGGGACCAGTTGCAGCAAGCGATTGAACGCCGAGGTATTGCTTATTCAATTGATTTGCAAACTGATTTAGGTGTAAGCCAGGCCACGGTTTCACGCTTGCTGAAAACAGCGGGAAACCGCCTCTACCGGCTTGGAAAGGGCCGTAACACCCGCTATTCGTTGATTCACCCTCTATTCAGTCGACAACCGCTTTACCGCATCACCCCCTCCGGAACACCGGAACGCCTCACAGAGATCGCCCCACTGATCGATGACCGCTACGCCGTGCAACCGCATCAGACTGTCTGGCTCGCCGGGCTGGAGGGCACAGGACTGTTCGACAGCCTGCCCTACTTTCTCGATGATTTGCGCCCACAGGGTTTTCTGGGGCGACAAATTGCCCGGCAGCTCGGCGTCCCATGGCCCACCGATCCACGTCGCTGGAACCCGGCGCAGGTATTCACCTATTTGATGCAACATGGCGCTGACCTGCCCGGGGACCTAGTGCTGGGCGACCCTGCGCTGGATGCCGCCCTCCAGCCCCCATCAATCACCGCGGTCGATGACTACCCCGGGCTGGCGGAACAGGTCCTGAGCGGCCCGGTACCCGGTTCATCCGCAGGCGGCGAGCAACCTAAATTCACCGCTTTCGGAGAAGCCGGCCACGTCATTGTAAAATTCTCGCCACGCGGCAAAGGCGCCGAGGCGGCACGCTGGCGGGACATCCTGATTGCAGAACACCATGCAGGGCAGATACTGCAAGAAACCGGGATAGCGACCGCCACCAGCCGCCTGTACGAACGCAACGGGCGGATTTTCCTGGAGGTTGTTCGCTTTGACCGCCAGGGTGAATCCGGCCGAAGCGCCATGCTCTCGCTGGCCGCCATCGATGCGGAATTCTGCGGCCAGGGCCGCGACTGGACAACGACACTGCAACAGCTGGCACGGATGAAACGCGTCGAACAGGCCGATGTGCAAACCGCCCGTTACGCCCAGCAATTCGGCCAATGGATTGGCAATACCGACATGCACCTTGGCAATCTCAGTTTCCAGCCCCGTACCACGCATTTTTCACTGCGGCCACTCTATGACATGGCGCCGATGCGCTGGGCGCCGGTTCGCGGCGAACTGCCTCGGGATACCGACCCTCCACCCCCTGTACGCGACAGCCAGAACGAACCGGTCTGGTACGACAGCGGGAAACTTGCCGTCGAATACTGGCAAAGGCTCACGGATGAAACACGCCTGTCCCCGGCCTTCCGACGTATCGCCAGCCAGCAGCGCAAAAGGATCAATAGCCGCCTGGCTTGAAATATCCGGCAAACCGGCTATCCTCCGCATTTAAATTCACCAAAGTGACGCTTTACGTCACACGCAAGTGAAACACCGCGTCAGACTGACGCTGACGATCAGGGAAGATCGTGACATATTATCCAGGGAGGACGCGCACATGACCCACCATCACTGACCCCCTCACATACGCTATCTGCTTGTCGCAGAAATAAATTAAAGAAGCCCCGTCGCGCTGCCGTCAATGTTTTGCACGCAGCGCCATGGAATTGGCATGCCACCTGCATTAAGCAGGTCAAGCCAAGCAACAGGTCAGCCTTGCCGATGACACGACGTCAGCCGCAAGGAAGCACCGCAAGGCTTCTGTTCAACAACGCTATTTGACAATACGTTAACGTTTAAGAGGATTGACTCATGAAGAAAGTACAGCAAGGTTTTACATTGATCGAACTGATGATCGTTGTGGCGATCATTGGCATTCTGGCCGCGATTGCACTGCCGGCTTATCAGGATTACATCGCCCGTGCAAAAGTAACTGAAGGCCTGGCTATTGGCAGTGGCGCTAAGGCCACTGTAGGTGAAAATATTGCCAGCGGTGTTACTGATCTTTGCGCAGGCGTATCAACAGGCACAATCAACAACACCACATTAACATGCACATCATCTACCGGTAAGTTGCATCTTAGCGTCGTCGCCGGCTCAGCAGGTACTGTGACTTTCGATCTGGTACCAGCCAGTACCTCTCAAGGTGTTTCCTGGGACTGTAATAATCCTAGTGATGCTAAATATGTACCTTCAGAATGCCGCTCATAATGAGACATTAAGCGCCAAACCACACGCGTCCCCGCTTTTGCGGGGACGACGTTTTTTAGGCGACATCACAAGCAAAACCAGCATCAGCTAATTATCAAAAAAATCAATCCAGGCGCGCGCGTGAAGATGGAAACATGCTCCAAACGTAAAATGCTCAGCTACGCCTTTAGCTATTGCTGCATCGCGCTACTTATCCATTACCCAGTCGTCGCAAGCTATTTTGACATGCCTGCCGGGAGTGAAATCCTCCTCGCCAGCACCGCACTGACTTCCACCAACCTTCAACTGCAAATCGTCACTTATGTACTGACGGTATTTCTGATAAATCTGTTGCCCCTGGTCCCGCTGCTAACAAGCCTGCGCAATCTGGACCCTTTTTTACGCCGCCATGGCTTTACGCCTTTCACCGCATTCCTGCTCGCAGTTTTCTGTTTCTGGACAGCAGTCCTCTGCCTCAACAAAGTCTACTTTCCACAATCATCCTTTGGCCTGTTGCTGCCGATTGAAAACCCAATGACGCTGCGCTGGCTAGGCTTCAGTGCGCTTACCCTTTTTCTGGCACTTGGCTTTGTGCCGGCTCTATGGGCAGCCACAAAATACCTGGGCAGCCAACTACACCGACCGGTGGCGCGTATCGCGCTGGGCGTCTCTCTCGCAACAGGCCTTATACAGCCCCTGTACTCGCATTGGTCGAACCAGGGCGCCTCATCATCCAGGCCCGACGTTATCTTCATCGGTATAGACTCCGCCACCTGGCTGCACCTCCAGCACCATCCCAACGCATTACCGCATCTGAGAAAACTGCTCTCCCAGTCGACTGTCTACACGAATACGATTACGCCTCTTGCCCGCACCTTTCCGGCCTGGACCAGTATCCTTACCGCCCAATATCCGGTACACACCGGTGCGCGTTTTAATCTGACAGCATTCGATCAGGTGAATACCCGCGTCACCCTGCCCAAAATACTCAAGGCACAGGGCTATACCACGATTTACGCCCAGGATGAACGCACATTCAACAACCTGGATGAAAGCTTTGGCTTTGACAAGGTCGTCGGTCCCAAAGTGGGCGCGGCTGAATTCGTGCTGACCAAGATCTCCGATCATCCACTTGAAAACCTGGCGCTACTGACTTCCTGGGGTAAGCAACTGTTTCCCTTTATTGCCCTGAATCGCGCCGACAGCATCCATTACGATCCGGACGAATTTATCGCCGCGGTCATCGACAACCTGCCTCGGGACAGAGGCCACCCGCTATTTCTCGCTACACACTTCTGCCTTGCTCATTACCCCTATACCTGGCGTACCCAGAGTCGTCAAAATGATGCAGGCGCCAGCCAATCAATTGACGAACAACC
>JALWRY010000372.1 GCA_027080445.1 Thiohalobacter sp.
ATCTCGGCCTCGCCCCCGACGACGACCGGCCCATCCCCGACCAAGCCCTCGCCGCCGCCCGCGAAAAGCTCATCCAGCAAGCCGTCAAGCCCCTGCACGACCCCAAGGTGCGCGGGGCAAACCAAAAGCAATCATTACTGCGGACTGTATAAAGTTAAGGCTTTCAAAGGGCGTCCTTTCCGGACGATTCTTCATGTATGCAATTGAATCGGAACTGGTTCACAAGCAATATTTAGGAATAACGAAAGGCGTTGCTCAGCTGAAAATAAGCTTGGGCCGTTTCCGCTCAATCGGATTGCCACTACCACCACTAGCCGAACAACACCGCATCGTCGCCGAAGTCGACCGCCGCCTCTCCATCCTCCACGAAACTGAGGCCCAAGTTGAGGCCAACCTCCAGCGCGCCGAGCGCCTGCGCCAGTCCATCCTCGCCGCCGCCTTCTCGGGCCGGTTGGTTCCGAGCCATGAGGGCGCGGGCCCGACCGATGCGGATGCCGCCAGCGAGTCCACGACGGCGGTGGTATCCTGAGGCCGAAGATGAACGGGCAGACCGATGACATGATCGTGATCGCCGAGGGCCTCGAGGTGCCTCGGGCGGCGTTACAGGCATTGGCGAGAAAATATGACATCCGCCGCCTGTCGCTGTTCGGCTCGGCGGCGCGCGGCGAGCTGAGGCCGGACAGCGACATCGACCTGATGGTGGAGTTCGAGGAGGGGAAGGCGCCATCGCTGGGGAAAATGGTCACGATATCGGATGAATTCTCGCGGCTGTTCGGCGGACGCCGGGTCGATCTCGTCACCCCCGTCGTGCTCGAAAATCCCTATCGTCGGCGGACCATCATGCGGGATCTGGAGACGTTGTATGCAGCCTGATGAACGCGATGCGGCGTATCTTTGGGACATGCTGCAAATCTGTGAAGAGATCGCGGATCTGCTCAAAGAGCACGACGAGGCGGCATTCCACGACAATCGATTGCTTCAGCGAGCGATCGAGCGGGATGTGGAACTGGTTGGTGAAACCGCTCGCACACTGTCTCAAGTCTTCCGTGATGCGCACCCCGAACTTGCCTGGCGTGAAATCATCGGGATACGGAATATCCTGGCCCACGAATACGGGCGGATCGATCATGCACTCCTGTATCACACAGCGACAGACGACATCCCTGCGCTCGCCACACGACTGCGCCTGATCTTGCCGGCCAAAGAGGGGAAGACGTGACTCCTGCCAACATCGTCCAGAAACTCTGGAACTACTGCAACGTGCTGCGCGACGACGGCATGTCCTACGACGACTACGTCGAGCAGCTGACCTATCTGCTGTTTCTGAAGATGGCCGACGAGCGCTCGCGGCCGCCCTACAAGCAACCGAGTCCGGTTCCCGCAGGTTACGGCTGGCAGAACCTGATCAACAAGGACGGCGACGCGCTGTTCGATCACTATCGTCACACCCTGGAGACGCTGGGCCGGGACAAGGGCCTGCTGGGACTGATCTTCAACAAGGCGCAGAACAAATTTGATTCGCGCCATCCCTGGCGCTCACCCTGCGGGCGCACTCCGTGCGTCCAAATTCATTCCTGATGAATTTGTCAGGACCCGGCCAAGCTGCGGCGGCTGATCGTGGATCTCATCGACAAGGAAAACTGGTCGTCGCTGAGCGCCGACGTGAAGGGCGACGCCTACGAGGGCCTGCTGGAGAAGAACGCCCAGGACACCAAGTCCGGCGCCGGACAGTATTTCACCCCGCGTCCGCTGATTCAGGCCATCGTGGATGTGATGCAGCCCGAACCCGGCGAGACGGTCTGCGACCCGGCCTGCGGCACCGGCGGCTTTCTGCTCGCCGCGCACGACTATGTGGTGAAGAACCATCCTCACATGACCAAGACGGAACGCAAGTTCCTCAAGGAAAAGACCTTCAAGGGCTGGGAGCTGGTGCAGGCCACGGCGCGCCTGTGCACCATGAACCTGCTGCTGCACGGCATCGGCAGCCAGGAGTATGAGCCCATCGAGGTGGGCGATTCGCTGGCCGCCGACCCGGGCGAGCACTTCAACCTGGTGCTCACCAATCCGCCCTTCGGCAAGAAGAGCAGCACCACCATCGTCGGCGAGGAAGGCAAGGTCAGCAAGGAAAAGGACACGGTCGAGCGCGACGATTTCTGGACCACCACCTCCAATAAGCAGCTCAACTTCGTGCAGCACATCAAGACCCTGCTCAAGGTCAACGGCCGCGCCGCCGTGGTGGTGCCGGACAACGTGCTGTTCTTCGACAAGAAACCGGCCTCGGAGAAACCCTGGACCAAGAAACTCTGGATCTACGACCTGCGCACCAACAAGCACTTCACCCTCAAGACCCATCCGCTCAGGCGCGAGAATCTGGACGAATTCGTCGCGCTCTACAAGCCCGAGAAGCGCCACGAGCGCAAGGCCACCTGGCGCGAGGACAACCCGCAAGGCCGGTGGCGCGCCTACGACTACGAAGAATTGGTGGCCCGTGACAAGGCCAGCCTGGACATCTTCTGGCTCAGGGACGAATCCCTGAACGAGACCGAAAACCTGCCGCCGCCGGAGGTCATCGCCCAGGAGATCGTCGAGGATCTGGAGGCGGCGCTGGAGCAGTTCCGCGAGATCGCCGAAGACCTCGACCGCACTGCCGGAGTCCTGTCGCTCGATCCCCAGAGCTGATCGCATTGAGGCATTTATTGAAACGGCGGGGGATGAACTCGCCGCCAAGATAGGCTAATGTTCGCTCTTGCCAACAAACCCTACCCATCACGAGCGAGTCAATCCATGGATATTCTGCTTGCAAACCCCCGGGGCTTCTGCGCCGGCGTCAACCGAGCCATCGAAATCGTAGAACACGCGCTGGAGCGCTTCGGCGCACCGATCTATGTGCGCCATGAAGTGGTGCACAACCGCTTTGTCGTCGACGGCTTGCGTGAGAAAGGCGCGGTGTTCGTGGAGGAACTGGATGAAGTCCCCGACGGAGCCACCGTTATTTTCAGTGCCCACGGCGTATCCCAGGCGGTGCGCCGTGACGCGGAATCACGCGGACTCAATGTGTTTGACGCGACTTGTCCGTTGGTCACCAAAGTCCATATCGAGGTGAGCAAGTACGCCCGCGAAGGGCGTGAAACCATTCTCATTGGTCATCGCGGTCATCCCGAAGTCGAAGGCACTCTGGGCCAATACGACACGTCTTACGGTGGCACCATGTACCTTGTCGATTCACCGCAGGATGTAGAAAAACTCGAAGTCAGGGACCCCGATCATCTTGCCTTCGTCACCCAGACCACCCTGTCGGTGGATGATGCCCGCGTGGTAATCGGCGCGCTTCGCAAGCGCTTTCCCAACATCGAAGGCCCCCGCAAGGATGACATCTGCTATGCCACTCAGAACCGGCAGGATGCAGTACGTGATCTCGCCACCCGCTGCGATCTGATTCTGGTGATCGGATCGGCTAACAGCTCCAACTCGAACCGCTTGCGCGAACTCAGCGAA
>JALWRY010000373.1 GCA_027080445.1 Thiohalobacter sp.
CAGCGCCTCCACGCCTTCCTGTTCACGCTTCAGACGGGTAAAACCGAAATGGCCGCGATCGGACACATGGATGGTATGAATCGGACACACCGCATCCTGCAAGGCGTCCCACAGACCCATACCGGAGAAAATACGCTGTGAACCCTGCGCCAGGGCAATACTGCGCTCGTCGTAGTTGGGTTGTTCATTGATGCGGAACGGGTGTGCTTCGACAATGGCCACATCGAGCCCGGCGCGCCCCAGCGCCAGCGCCAGGCTGGCGCCGACCAGGCCGCCGCCAACGATAAGCACATCGGAACAAGCACTGTTTTCACTCATACGCGCTGCCCTGTTCAGGCCATCAGGTTCTCGATTTCATCGACGGTTTTGGGCGTGGCCTTGCTGAGCACATCGTAACCATCGCGGGTTACCAGCACATCATCCTCGATACGCACGCCGATGTTCCACCACTTGCGCGCCACACCCCGGCTGTGGGCGGGAATATACAGGCCCGGCTCCACGGTCAGCACCATCCCCGGTTCCAGTTCCCGCCAGGCATCGCCCACCTTGTAATCCCCGACATCGTGTACATCCATCCCCAGCCAGTGACCGGTGCGGTGCATGTAGAAACGGCGGTAGGCGCCTTCCTTGATCAACGCGGCCGGCCGTCCCTTGAGCAGGCCGAGCTTGACCAGCCCACGCGTCAACACTTTTACCGCCGCCTTGTGTGGCGCATTCCAGTCATTACCGGGGTAAACCTCTTCGATGGCTGCCAGCTGCGCATCCAGCACCAGCTCGTAGATGGCGCGCTGCGCCTTGCTGAAACGGCCACTGACCGGGAAACAGCGGGTAATATCGGACGCGTAACAGTCGTGCTCCGCACCGGCATCGATCAACACCATCTCACCCGCGTTGAGCGGCGCATTGTTTTCGGTGTAGTGCAAAATACAGGCATTCTCACCGCCACCGACAATCGACGGGTAAGCCGGTTCACCACCCGCCTGGCGAAACGCGTAGAGAAACTCGGCTTCCAGTTCATATTCCATCATGCCCGGCTTGCAAACCTGCATGGCGCGTTTGTGCGCGCGCGCGGAGATATTGGCGGCCTGGCGCATGGTCTTTATCTCGGCGCGGCTTTTGTACAGGCGCATATCGTGGACAAAATGCTCCAGCGACACGAACTCTTCGGGCGTATGCTTGCCGGCGCGCGACTGGCTGCGCAGCCGGTTCACCCAGCCAATCACCTGCTTGTCGAACTCGGGCGCCGTTCCCATGGTGTAGAACACGCGGTCGCGTCCCTCCAGCAATCCCGGAAGAATATCGTCGATATCGCTGATCGGGAAAGCATCGTCGGCGCCGAAACGCTCCACCGCACCTTCCGGGCCAGCGCGGCGGCCGTGCCAGGTTTCCATTTCCGGGTCACGATCGCGGCAAAACAGCAAATACTCGCCATGTTTGCGGCCCGGCAACAGCACCGCCACGGCTTCCGGTTCGGCGAACCCCGTCAAATAGTAGAAATCACTGTCCGGGCGAAAGGGGAAATCCACATCGCGGTTACGCGACTGTTCCGGGTTGGTCGGCAGGATCGCGATGCTGTCCGGCCCCATCATGCGCATCAATTGTTTACGCCGGCGGGCAAATTCTTTGGGTTCCATAAGGGTCACTGGATCTGTTGCGGCGCGGCGGCCGGTTGTAATTCATCGTGCACGAACAGGACACCGATGCGCAGGTATTCGACCACCTCTTCAAACGCGACATTTTCGTCCTCGTCGGGGCTTTCAAGGTCAAAATCGACCCTGGCGATCTGTGCGACATCATCGAGCAGT
This sequence comes from Thiohalobacter sp., assembly GCA_027080445.1. Classification (GTDB taxonomy): domain Bacteria; phylum Pseudomonadota; class Gammaproteobacteria; order DSM-19610; family DSM-19610; genus Thiogranum. The sequence goes on from JALWRY010000373.1 coordinate 1,806, forward strand.
TCGGCAAGCTCTTCGGACAAGCGCTCCCGCTCCGGCAAGCCGCCCAGCCCCAGGCCGGACAGGAAGCCACTGCACCAGGCGCCCAGCGACTCGGTGCGCTCGGCCAGCGGCGCCGAATCATCCGGCAGCAGCAGTTCAAAATCCAGTGCCTCGCTGTGCAGACCAGCCAGGGTATGTTCATACACCGCCTGCAGGCACTGGTAGGCCTTCGCCTGGGCCGTATTGCGGGGATCAAAATCCTCGAAAACCTCGGGCAACCAGCGCTGCGGGTCGGCAAAACCCGCCGCACAGATCAACCCGCACAACAGCCCGTGACTGTCGGCCGGGTCCGCACCGGGGTTGGCGAGGTCCAGCACATCCTGCACATCGTAGTACTCAAGACGTTGATTTTCTGACATTGCCGGATTATTGCACAGCCTCAACATTGACGCATTTTTGACCCTTCTCTATAGTGTGCGCATGAGTCAAACAAGCCCCCAATCTGTCACCGAACAGGAACTCCGCAAGCTGGAAGTCCGGCTCGAGGAACTGGTCAACACCATCACCCGCCTGAAAGAGGAAAACCGCTCGCTGCGCAACCAGCAGGAGTCCATGGTTACCGAACGCGCCGGGCTGATCGAAAAGAGCGAAATGGCGCGCACCCGGGTGGAAGCCATGATCAACCGCCTCAAGGCCATGGAGCAGGGCGCATGAGCAAAGGCAAAGCCGCCAGCCCCATGCGCATACACATTCTCGACAAGGAATACCTTGTCGCCTGTCCGGATAATGAGCGCGAAGCACTGTTTGCCTCCGCCGAGTTCCTGACCGAAAAAATGAAGGAAATCCGCGATACCGGCAAGATTGTCGGTACCGACCGGATTGCCGTAATGGCCGCCCTGAACATGGCGCATGAACTGCTGGATCACCGCAGCAACAAGGACGACTACCAGTTCGATGTCAGCAAACGCATCCGCGCCCTGCAGGACAAGATCGACATGGCCCTCAACCAGGGGCAACAGCTCGAACTCTAGGGTGCGATGACGGGAATTGGGTTATACTGACAGCCCGCATCTTCTGCGATGCGCGTGAGCGGCTGAGATCTCCTTGAGCCTAATAATTGTCCCGGGGATCGGCTTGCCGGACCAGTGAGCATGTCCACTGCGGTGGAAAGCCTTAGGTTCTGCACTCATCCCCACCTGAACCTCTGGTTCAAGGGCAATAGCTGCCACGGTATTCGCGGAAGGTGCCTTTTATTATCCGGGTACCATGTCCAGCCGCACCGACCAGCGTAAACAGCTGCGCAGCCAACGTTGCGCCCTCGATCCCGCCGAACGCCTGCAACGTTCCACCCGGCTGTGCCAACGCCTGGCGAAACACCGCCTGTTCCGTAACAGCCGACGCATCGCCGCCTATCTGCCCGCCGATGGCGAAGTCGACCCGCGCCCCCTGATCGAACGCGCCTGGGCCACGGGTAAACAGGTTTACCTGCCGGTACTGCGCACCTTCGGCGACAACCGCCTGTGGTTTGCACACTATGCGCCCGACACGCCGCTGGTGGTCAACCGCTATGGCATTGCCGAACCGGAGATCGACCACAACCGCCGCATCGAAGCCTTTGCGCTGGACCTGGTACTGGCGCCACTGGTCGGCTTCGATGCACGGGGCAACCGGCTGGGCATGGGCGGCGGCTTCTATGATCGCAGCTTTG